>CADCPP010000149.1 GCA_902803355.1 uncultured Lachnospiraceae bacterium
GGGCGCGGGCAATGGCCACGCGCTGCTGCTGGCCGCCGGACATCTGGGACGGCTTGCGGTCCATCATTCGATCGATCTGGACCATCTTCGCGGCATCTTCGGCGCGGCGCAGCATCTCCTCTTTGCTGAGCTTATCCGGTCCCTTAAGGTTCTGCAGCGGGAACAGGATGTTCTGGCGCACGGTAAGGTGCGGATAGAGGGCATAGTTCTGGAAGACCAGACCCACACCGCGGTTTTCCGGCTCCAGATCGGTCACATCCGTGTCGCCGAACCAGACTTTGCCGCTCGTGGGCTTTTCCAGACCGCTGATCAGATTCAGGCAGGTGGATTTGCCGCAGCCGGAAGGTCCGAGCAGGCCGATCAGCTTGCCGTCGGGGATTTCAAAGGTAAAATCGTTCACGGCGATCACATCCGGTTCGCCTTTCGTTTGGTTCGGAAACCGCTTGGTCAGATGATCCAATACCACTTTCATATCATTTCTCGCAGTGCCCGCGGATTGAGCGCAGGTTTCCGGCCGGCTCAGGCCTTCACCGCATGCTCCGGGTCTTCTTAAGATAACTATAATCTTCGCGCGCGCAAAAGTCAATTAAAGAAGACGGAAGCTCATGCCTCCGCCTTCGTTGATGTTCAGCCGTTTTCCGCTTTTCTTTACGCCTTTATGCGCCGCAGGTCCGATGCGTCTTAATACAGATGCTGCAGGCCGAACAGGCGTATCAGGAGCCAGCAGACTCCTGCCGCAAGAAAGCCGATGACAAACACGGCCGCGATCCAGAACGCACCGCGGGCATAATACATATAGCGGTAAAGGAGCGCCCAGAAGGCTGCGATCAGCCCAAGGCCGAAGCTGAGTTTCAGAAAACTCAGAAAGGACAGCTTTACGGCAAGGACCACAAACAGGATAACGGCTGCCGCAAGGCTTACCCACGAAAGGATTTTGAAGATCGTCCCGTTGCCTATCCGGGAGAAGAGAACCGTGACAGCCCAGATGATATTTACGGCAAAGCTGAGATGCAGCAGTTTATCCGTCTCTGCGGCGTTCATTCTGTTTTCTGTTTTCATCACTTCACCTCAATCCTTAAAGGTCCAGCCGGTACATCCATAGATCTTGCCGAAATCCAGGCCGAGCAGTTTCAGGACGGCTTTAGAGGGGGCATTGGTGATCCCGTAGAATTTCGACGATGCCGCGATCTTACGCCAGATCTCCTGCAGCGGCGCCATCCATTCCGGCAGATCCGGGAGTTTTATATCTTCATAAATCAGCAATTCTGTGCTGCCCGCAAACAGGATCGGATCGTCATATCCCAGTTCATGGCTTTCCCTGTGCGTGGAATCCGCAAGCACCCATATGCCCTCTTCCGGCAGCGTATAGACCAGAGCTGTTCCGTCAGCCCTCAGCATATAGTTGACCGCACCGATCCTCGACTTAGCCGTAAGCGCGGTCTCCGGCTTCGGATCTTCCAGTACCAGATGGATCCGCATGATCTTGTTTCCGTCCACATAGAACATCGTACCGCCCACGACAAAGTAGCCCAGACCATGCCCGGTATAGGTCCTCGTCAGCGTGCGCTCCATGACCTTTCCGGCACCTTGCGCGTACTTATAGAGATGGATCCCGGTCCCGGTGTTTTCCGCAAACCAGGCGCTTCCGTCCTCATAATAATTCAGCAGTTCTCCGTTTGCGTACGAATACAGGCAGGCATACATCTCATAATCATTGCTGTATATGTTCTTGCCTTCTTTCGCCATTTCGGTCAGAAGGTCAAACAGATACGCATAACGTTCGGTTCCGGACAGCTGGTTGTACTGTCTCCCCCATTGGCCTTTCGTATTCCACTTCCTAAAACCGGATCTGCTGGTCCAGGAGGCAGACGGGCCGTTTGTCAGTACATAAACCTCTCGTTTTTCTTTCTCAAATATCCCCGAAACGGCTGTAAAGCCGTTCTGCTTGATGTTCAGCGCAAGGTATTGAGACGCTCGGGGCTCATACTGCATGAACCGGACAAAATTCCCATCGTAGATCATGGCGCCGTCTTCATACATGACAGCACCGATTGTTCTGTCCGCGGTAAAATTGGCCGCCTTGTAGGATAATATATCCGACACAAGCCAGTTATTTCGGTGCGTCTCCGGTTCGGCAGGGACTCCCCTCCATTCGATCAGGGTCCCTTCGTACCACTTGGCCGCTCTGTCGTCCGTGATTGCCCGCTCATATTCACTCAGATGGTACAGCGGCTCAAACGAGACAGCTCTCGGAATGAGATGCGTCCAGGAAAGAAGCGGCCAGATGAGAACGGCAAGCAGGATCAGGTTCAGGACCGGTGAGATCACGCTGCGGCGCCTCGGCCTTCTTCTCGCCTGACGGGCAAGCTCGGCTTCACGCTTCCTCCTGGCCTCTTCTTCTCTCCGTTTCTGCGCTTCCTGCCGCAGCCGCTCACGCTCCCTGCGTTCGGCTTCTTCCCGCTTCCATCGCTCTTCCGCTTCACGCCGCCTGGCGGCCATCTCAGCTTCAAGCTGTTTCTGTCTGGCTTCTTCCTCCAGACGACGCCGTTCTTCTTCGGCGGCGAGGCGGGCTTTCTCATCTTCCTCCGCCTGCTTCAGATCCGCATCATAGCGTGCCTTGGACTCCTCATCGCACAGAGCCTCTCTGGCTTCGCGCAGAAGATCTGCCGTATCCTGTGCTTTCTGCTGTCCTTCCCCGCTCGCGCTTGCCCGCTTGTCCCAGACACGCAGGGATCTCTTGATCGCTTTTTTGATCTCCTCCGGCGTGTTGTCTTTTTGTATCAGCGGTTTGCTTTCATTTTCCGGATCTCTAAGTCGTTCGTAGTAGTTGATCAGCATTGGTTTTTCCTGTGTTTACTCAACATCGATTCGGTCAAGACGCTTCTTACCCTGAATGACCTGCTCAGTGGTCATATTCGACTTGCGTTCCACATTTATCTCCGGAAGGCGCTGCGGATCTCCGAACGTGTCCCGTCCCAGCCTTTTGCAGAATGCGATCTTCAGATTCACCATTCCGTCCACATCATAGGACATGAGCATGATGATCTGGCTTCCCGAAGGGCCTTTCGGAATGTCGATCATCTGCTCGATCAGAATCGTATCGTATTCAGGGTCGATGTCATCTCCCTCCAGGATCTGCACCCTGATACGTTCCTGATCATCAACGACAGTGACAAACGCATTGATGTTTTCCGCCGGCAGTATCGCGTTTTTCGGGATGATCGTTGTCATCTCCTGCTTCATGGTCTGTTTGTTTCTTGCGATCACGCCCAGACCGTGCGAGGAGATATCCCGTACATCGACCTTCTTGCTGGAAGCGTTCCTCACTGCCTTCTCTCTGTCGCCGAGCATCTGCGCATAGTAGGCTGCGCCGAGCGCCACCGCCTCGTCGGGATTCAGTTCGTGAGACGGCGTGATCCCGGAGACCTCCTCCACCATCGCCTGCACGCAGGGGATCCGGCTCGAGCCGCCCACCAGCAGGATCTTGGAGATGTCGGACCATTCCAGCTCCGCTTCTTCCAGCGCGTCCTCCATATAATTTTCCATCCGGTCCAGATGAACTTCCATCATCTTCTCAAACTCAGCACGGGTGATCTCCATCTTCAGGAGGTTCCCGTTCGCGCGGACCGTGAGCGGTGCCTTTTCTCTGGCGGAAAGCTTTTTCTTGACGTCTTCCGCCTTCAGAACAAGGTCCTGTTCCGCTTCCTTGTCATCGTCCAGTTCTTCTCCGAACTGCTTTCTGTATGCTTCCTTGGCTTTCCTGATGATAAGGTTGTCAAAATCGTAGCCGCCGAGGTTCCGGTTGCCGGTCGTGGAAAGCGGCCTGATCTTGGAGAAGTCCTCATCCATGTGAATGATCGTGATATCAAAGGTGCCGCCGCCGAGGTCGAAGACCATGACGTTTCCGGCGGTCCTTGCATTGCCGTAGCAGTAGGAGATCGCAGCGGCAGTAGGTTCGTTGATGATGCCCAGGACCTTGAGGCCTGCGATCTCACCGGCATCCTTCGTGGCTTTGCGCTGCGCATCGCCGAAATACGCCGGCACCGTGATAACGGCCCCTGTGATCTCTTCTCCCGCAGCGTCTTCTGCATCCTTCTTCAGACGTTTCAGAATGAGGGCGGAGATCTCCTCGGCCGTATATCTCTCCCCGTCTTTGTTCACAAATGAATAGTTTTTATCGCCGATCATCCGCTTGACAAACTGGCATACGTTCTCCGGTTCGGAGATACTGCTTCCCTTGGCGGTATCACCGACCACCACGCTGCCGTCTTCAAACATGACCACGGAAGGCGTTGTCCTCTCTCCGTCGCGGTTCTCCAGGATCTCCGCCTTGCCGTTCCTGCCCACTCTCGCCACCGCCGAGAAAGTCGTTCCAAGATCAATTCCTACTAACATACTTGCTCCTTGCTATCTGCTGGCCAGATAAATCAGATAATATAAAATAGTACCGCAAACCGTCTGAATAATCAACAAGAAACCTGTCCCGGATGCGATATGGCTTCTTGTTTTCAGATTCACAGACAAAATAAAGCAAGGCTTTCTCGGAACAGAGCAGCAGCAACGTTCTGAGAAAGCCTTGTTTTTTGCCTATAATATAGCCGGGAGAGTGATTTATTTGCGCTTCTTCATCACCAGCACCACGCCGACGAGCAGGGCGAATGCCGCAGGTGTTGCAAGCAGTGCCACGCCCGCGCCCACATTGTAGGCAAGGATGCCGGAGAGCAGGTAGCCGACAGCAGAGACCGCTGCCGCAGCGATCGCGTAGGGGAGCTGCGTGGACACGTGTTCCACGTGGTTGCAGCCCGCGCCGGCCGAGCTCATGATCGTGGTATCCGAAATGGGACTGCAGTGGTCGCCGCAGACCGCGCCGGACAGGCAGGCCGCGATCGAGACAAGCAGCATAGCTTCATTTTCCGGGAAGACCGCGCAGATGATGGGGATCAGGATCATGAAGGTGCCCCAGCTGGTACCCGAAGCGAAGGCCAGGAAGACCGAGATCAGGAAAATGATCACCGGCAGGAACATCTGCAGAGAGGCTGCCGATGCTGCGACCACGTTGCGAATAAAGGGCGCCGCGCCCAGAAGGCCGGTCATGCCGGAAAGGTTCCAGGAGAGGATCAGGATGATCATGGGCGCGCACATGGTCCGAAGGCCGGCCGGGATCCCGCCCATAAAGGTCTTGAAATCCAGCACGCCGCGGATCAGATAGAAGATGCAGGTAAAGACCAGTGTGAAGAGGCTCCCCATGACCAGCGCGCGCGGTGAATCACAGTCGGCGAAGGCCATCTGCAGGGAAGCGCCCTCAAAGATGCCGCCGGTGTAGGCCATGCAGAAGACGCAGGTCACGATCAGCAGCGCCACCGGCAGGATCAGGTCGATGGGCTTTGCCTTCCCCTCTTTTCCCTTGGAGGGGGCGTCGGTGATCAGGTCCTCATTTGCGCCCACATCGCCGGCAAGCGCCCTTTCTTCCGCCTTTTTCATGGGGCCGAAGTCAGCCTTCATGGTCACGATCAGGACCATCATGGCCAGGGTCAGCAGGGCATAGAGGTTATAGGGGATGAGCTTCACGAACATGGCAAAGCCGTTGACGCCCATCTCCTCCGGAACCGAACTGGTGACCGCTGCCGCCCAGCTGGAGAGGGGGGCGATGATGCAGACGGGCGCCGCCGTGGAGTCGATGATATAGGCGAGCTTTGCGCGGGAGATCTTCTGGCGGTCGGACAGAGGCCTCATCACGGAGCCGACGGTCATGCAGTTGAAGCCGTCGTCCACAAAGATGAGCACGCCCAGCAGGATCGCGGCAAGCTGAGTGCCCACGCGGGATTTGATCTTTGAGGTCGCAAATCTGCCGAAGGCCGCGACCGCGCCGGAGCGGTTTAAGATCTCCACCAGCATGAAGAGCAGGGCGCAGAAGACCAGCACCGAGGCGTGAGAGGTATCGGCAATATTCGAGATCAGGCCGCCCTCCTCATTGAACAGGAGGGTGTTGTAAGCCAGCTCAAGGTTGCCGCCCGCATAGAGCAGGGCGCCGGCCAGGATCCCGATGAACAGGGAACTGTAGACCTCCTTGGTGATCAGGGCAAGTGCGATGGCAAGCAGCGCCGGCAGCAGGGAAAAAACTGTTGCGTATACAGCAGGTTCGTAAGTCATAAGTACCTCCTTACGTTCTTCACACAAATGCCTTCGATGATCTCTCCCAGGATCTTGTCGTCATTCGGGTACATTCCCTCTTCCACCCACTGTCCGATGATCCTGCAGAGCAGGCGGCGGAAGTATTCGTGGCGGGTATATGACAGAAAGCTGCGGGAATCGGTCAGCATGCCGATGAAATTGCCGAGAAGGCCGCCTTCAGCCAGTGTCTTTAACTGGCTGCTCATGCCTTCAAATGTATCGTTGAACCACCAGGCGGCGCCGAGCTGGATCTTGCCGGGCATGCCGCTCTGGAAGCTCTGCGCCAGTGCGATGAGCATAGGCGTATCCGCGGGGTTTAAGGAATAGAGCACCGTCTTCGGGAGCTCTCCGGTCTGCTCCAGGCTGTCCAGGAAGCGGGCGGCCTCCTGCGGGGAGCCCACGGCGCCCATGCAGTCGAAGCCGGCATCCGCGCCGACTGCTTCGTACATGCGGCTGTTCACGTTCCGCATGGGACCGTAGTGCAGCTGCATCATCCAGCCAAGGCGGGCGTACTCGCGGCCAAGGAAGCGCAGAATCTCAAACTGATAAGCCTTTCTTTCTTCTTCCGTAACGGCCTCGCCGCGCATGGCCTTCTGCAGGACGGCTTCCGGATCGATCTTCGCAAGGTCCGCAAAGGGGATGGCGTCCATGCCGTGATCGCTCACGCGGCAGCCGCGCTCTGCGAAATAGGCAAGGCGGATCTTCAGGGCTTCCTTTAACGAGGCAAGGTCTGTGATCCTGACGCCGCTCACGGCACCGAGCTTTGCCAGATAGTCCGCAAAGTCCGGCTTTTCCAGATAAATGACCCGTTCGGGCCGCCAGGCCGGAAGGACCTTCACCTCAAAGCTCTCATCCTCCGCGATCCTGCGGTGCCATGCAAGATCATCCGCCGGATCGTCCGTGGTACAGAGCAGCTCCACCTTCGACATGCGGATCATGTCCCGCACGCCCATGGTCTTCAGCTTTTCATTGGCCAGATCCCAGACCTCCTGCGCGGTCTCTCCGCTCAAAAAGCCTTCCCAGCCAAAGTAGCGCTTCAGTTCCAGATGCGTCCAGTGGACCATGGGGTTGCCGATGGCCTTCGGCAGCATCTCGGCAAAGGCCTGAAAGCGCTCGCGGTCCGGGCCCTTCCCGGTCACCAGCTCTTCCGGCACGCCGTTCGCACGCATCAGGCGCCACTTGTAATGGTCGCCGAAGCCGTTTTCGCCCAGAAAGAGCTGGGCCAGATTATCATAATGCCGGTCCTCGAATATCTCCTGCGGGGAAAGGTGGCAGTGGTAGTCAATGATCGGCATGGGTTCGGCAAAGCGGTGATACAGCCGCCTTGCCGTTTCGGTATTCAGCAAAAATTCTTCCGTTAAAAATGCAGTCATGATTTGCCGATCCTGTTATTTCTTCCGGCGGATCAGCCGTGCAGGCCGTTGGACTGGCGTTCCATATCCTCGACCACGATATCATAGATCTCGCCGATGGACGCGCCGTATTCCAGCACCTTCCAGGGTTCATTGGTGTGGAAATGGATCTTGATCAGATCCTCATCGCCTACTGCCAGCAGGCAGTCGCCCTTGAAGTTCTCGGTAATATAATCGGTGATCTCGTCTTCATCCAGATCACGGGTGGTCTTCTCGATCAGCAGCTGAGTGTCATAACGATATTCCAGCATGGTAATGCCTCCTGAAAAAAGATGAAGATATCATACTCTTCACAGAAAAAAAATGCAAGCGGAAACCCTGCGGCAAAGCGGCAGGGCCTGCGCTCCAACCAAAAAGGCCGCCGGTCCTGCACAGCCTGCAGTCCGGCGGTCTTTTGTCTGAATGGATCGGTCTTTATTCCGTAGGCTTGCGGCCGTGGATGAAACCGTGAATGGCGCCGCCCTGGGCGTCCAGCGATTCCGTGCGCGCCAGCGCGAGCAGCGCCACGAAGAGCAGATCCAGATGGACCTCATCGGTATAGATCCGGTAGTAGCCCCGCGTTGCAATCTTGCCGGCCACCTTGTGCTCAGCCTCGTCTTCCTCATGCGGGTACATGCCGGTGGTCTCGGCACGCGCCACCTCCACATTGTCGCGGAAGATATGATAGACCGGCCACAGGAGGCCTTTCGACGTCAGATCGGTCTGCATGCTGATGCCGTTCTTCCGCAAATGATCCCAGATATCTTCGCCGTCAAAGGTAAAGGAATAGTAATTGTCCAGCAGAAGCGAATTGTTCTCGGAAGCTTCCGAATGCCCCACCAGGTGCGGCGTGGTGGTGCCTTCCACATGGTCGATAAAATCAAAGCCGGTGGCCTGGGTCAGAGTGAATTTCGTCACCTTGGCTTCATACAGCACCTTCCTGTCTTTATCTTCAATACGGTGGCCGTACTTGACCGTTCCGCGGTCCGTCAGGAAGTACAGCACGCGGCTTTCGCCCTGCTCGGTCGGAAGGTATCCGCGGTTCGGCGCAGCCTCTTCCAGCTGCTTCTGACGCTTCTTCGCGACGATCGGGGCAATGATCTCATAGCCCACCATCAGGGCGCCGATCACGATCATATAGATGCCGGGGCCCTTGCCGGCCGCAACGACCCTGGAGGGATCGTTCGGATCGTACTTGACCTTAACGGTACCGCCTTCCTTGTAGCTGGGGCTGTAGGTGCCCAGCTCTTCTTCATAATGCGTGCCGTTTACGTCATATCCGACCATGACGGTATACTCCACATCATCTCCGACGCCGGGCCCCTCCGTGATGGAAGTGATGGTCGCCGTGGTCTCCACATAGCCCTTCCCCTGGAAGAAGGTGAAATAGATGCCCGCAGCGAGGGCGATCAGTCCCAAGCCCCAGACGAGCCATTTCAGTTTGATTCCTTTGAATTTAAACATACTCTCTCTCCTTTATGCTTTTCCCAGCACTTTATCCTTCTTTACCTGCAGTGCGGCAACTTCCTTCTTGCTTAACGGATCCATAAAACGCAGGATCAGGAAGACCAGAAGGAACAGCACTGCCGGGATCATGACAGAGGAATTGTACATGCTCTTTAACGCGGCATCGCTCAAGCCTTCTGTCTTCAGCTGACTGCCGTTGTAGCCGATGCGCAGCAGGGGAACGTTGATGAGGATGGTCGCGACCGTCTGGCCAAGCTTTCTCATGAAGGAATAGAACGCATAGCTGGTCGCTTCATCATTCAGGCCGTAGGTGACCTTATTGTAATCGATGGCGTCGTTTGCGAGCGCCCAGATGAGCAGGAAGATAAACGCCGTGCCGATGCCGCTCATGAGGCAGGCCGCCAGATACAGCCACACGCTGGAGATGCCAAGCAGCGCCAGGACGAACAGAGCCAGGTAGAAGACCGCCGCCAGCAGAATGCCGTAGGAGCAGACCTCCTTGCGGCCGAATTTATTTCCCAGCTTCGTGGCGAAGAACATGACCACGGCCACTGGCAGATACTGGAAGACCGTAGGCAGCATGGTCAGACCGGGCTTGCCGAAATAGTAGTGGAACAGGTAGGTGTTGTAGCCCTGGCCGAACATCTGCGCCGCCAGGAAAAGCATGCTGGCAAGGCTGACCGCCATGAAGGGCTTGCTCTTTAAGAGGACCTTGATGACACGTCCGGTCTCGCCCTTCTTCCTGGGCGCCGGCTTGCTTTCCACACGTTCCTTGCTCCAGGCGTAGCAGAGCAGA
>CADCPP010000150.1 GCA_902803355.1 uncultured Lachnospiraceae bacterium
CTGCTGCTGCAGGCCAAATGGGACGAATTCAACTATTTCCGCGACTACGAGAACACGGTGAGCGACGCGCTGCTCACGTCTCCGCTGCGCCTTTCCTTCCTCGGAACAAGCGGCAGGGCCGCGTGGAACACCACCTACGGAAGCTTTGCCGACGGGACCGCAAGGCGCATGGAACTGCTCTACACGAACCACCGTCTGACCACGCATCATAAGGGCGGTCTTGCCGCAGCCCTGGACTGGTTCGACAAGGCGATCGACCTGCCCACGGATCTCGCCCCGACGGACCAGCAGGCCATGACCAAGGAGTGGCTCGTCTTTGCCGCCATGCTGCTTGCGATCCTTTCCATGGTCCCGCTTGCGGAGCTTCTTCTGCGCACGAAGTTGTTTGAAGGCTTAAACAGTTTGCCGGCAGAGGGGGTCAAAACGAAAGGGGCAAGACTCAAAGCAGCGGTCACGACCATCCTGATCGCAGCCTTCACCTATCCCTTTATGACGCAGCTCGGCCAGGGCCTTTTGCCGCTTCCGGAAATGACGGTCTTCCGCATGACCATCGGCAACGGCTTTGTGGCCTGGTACGGTCTGCTGATCATCATCATGATCCTCTTTACGGTCTTCGGCCGCCGGATGGCGCGCAGGGCCGGAACGCCGCAGACCTGGCATGACGCGGGCTTTGCCTGTGAAAAGGAGCCGGAGAGATTCTCCTGGAAGCTGCTTGGCAAAGGATCGCTGCTTGCGCTTTGCCTGACCGGCTTCATGTACCTGCAGGTCATGCTGTATGAGAAGATCTTCCTGCTTGACTTCCGCTTTATCTGGCCGTTCTTTAAGAGCTTCAGCCTCGCGCGCTTCGGACAGTTCTGCGTATACTTCCTGTTCTTTGCCGCGTTCTATCTTCTGAACAACAGCAAGATCTTTGCGGGACAGCGCACGGCCTGGGTCTATAAACCGGGGGCAAAGGCCTTTCTGCAGTGCTGGTGGCGCTACGCCCTCGTGATGGTCGGCGGCACGCTCGTGGTGATCCTGATCGAATACATCCCCTTCTTTGCGGGGATCGGACCCGGCGCGGACCTGCTGTTCAGCCCGACCTTCGGCGGTCCGTTCATGAGCCTGCTGATCGTTTTTGCGCCGCAGGTGCTGGTCTTCAGCCTGATCGGGACTTACTTTTACCGCCGCACCGGCAATGTCTTTACCGGTGCGATGGTGATCGCGGCCTTGGCCTGCTGGATCGTCACCGGCGGAAGTGCCATGCTGTAAAGACGCACGCCAAAAAGACCGGACTGCGCTTTCTCGGCAGTCCGGTCTTTTTTGATGCGTTTGCCTTTGCAGGGACTTTCTTTAAGCGGAAAGCCTCTTATTCTCTTTCGGGGATCTCGCCGCCGCGGTAGGCCTGCAGCAGGAACATCAGATCGATGATGTTCTGTTTGAGCTGCTGACCGTTGTCGGTATCGCCCACGGTCACACGGTCCTCAAAGCGGTCGATCAGCGTGGTCTCGGAGTGGATATCGTTGCCCGTGCGGATGGCGTCCTCCGTGGAGGTGAAGGGCTCATGCTCCACGAGCTTCATCCCGTGGGAGTTGTAGGTCAGCGTATAGCCGGCAATGCCCGTTGTGGACTGATAGGCTCTGGAGAAGCCGCCGTCGATGATCAGGAGCCTGCCGCCGCATTTGAGCGGGCTCTCGCCTTTCTTGCGCTTCACCGGCACATGACCGCTCACGATCTTGCCGTGCTCCCAGTCGAGGCCGAATTCATCGAAGATCTTCCGCACCATGTCCTCGTTTTCGATCAGCTTGTAGTACGGGATCTTCGGTTCCTCGTGCGTGGACTTGTCCAGAATGAACTGGCGCTCGAAGGTGGTCATGCGCTCCTTGCCGAACAGAGGGCTCCACTCGCCGCTCCAGAGGTAGTAGATGAGGTCTGTCGCGTAGTCCTTTTCGGGACCTTCGTTGCCGAAGTAGGCCTTGCGGATGTAGGCATCCACCGCGTCCATAAGGGCTTTGCCCTTGTAGGGCACGCCGTCCAGAACCATGGTGTGGAAGCTGCCGTCCGGATCCACCGGGATGCAGGCATGGTACAAAAGGTTGCCGTTCACCTTGAGGTACAGGCTGCCCTTGTTCAGCAGGAAGCGGATATGACGCTGCAGTTTTTCACTGTTCTTGAAGGCAAAGCAGATCTGGTCGATGACAAGCTGCTCGCGGATCGTAAGCTCGTAGGGGTTGTTCCTGTCAACGGTCGGGAAGTCGGTATCCTCCATGGGCCAGACCACACCGTCCACCGTTACGGTCTTGTTCTCATAATCGATCTTGTCCAGCAGGAGACGGTGCTCCATCTCATATTCGGGATGGCGCATCACCCACTGGCCTTCCAGCTTGAACTGGAGGATGGCCGCCGCCTTGTGCATGCGCGCGTCAAGGGTCAGGTCCTCGCCCAGGGCATTCGAACTGCTCTTGACGGTAAAGGCGTGCCAGTCGCTCTCGCCGTATTCATCGATCGCAAGGCGCATGAGCGGGATCAGGTTGATGCCGTAGCCGTCTTCCAGAATATCCAGGTTCGCGTAACGGGCGGACAGGCGCAGGACCGTAGCCACGCAGAGCGGATGGCCACAGGCGGCGCCGACCCAGATGATATCGTGATTGCCCCACTGGATGTCCAGGGAGTGGTAGTGCATGAGGTCTTCCATGATGAAGTGCGGGCCGGGACCTCGGTCGTAGATGTCACCGATCAGATGCAGGTGGTCCACAGTCAGGCGGATGATCATGCTGGAGAAGGCCATGATGCAGTTCTTGGCCTGCCCGGTCTTGATGATGGCTTCCAGAATGCCTTCGTAGTAGCCGGCCTTGTCCGGGATATCGTTGTCCGTCATCAGCTCTTCGATCAGGTAGCGGAATTCCTTGGAGACCGCCTTGCGGACCTTGGAGCGGGTATATTTGACCGAAACGCGCCTCGCCACGCGGATCAGGCGCAGCAGCTGCATGCGGTACCACTCGTTCATATCAGTGCCGGCTTCCTCAACCAGATTCATCTTCTCCTGGGGATAGTAGATCAGGGTCGCGAGCTCGGTCTTGTCTTCCTTGCTCAGCTCAAAGCCGAATTCCAGATCGATCTTGCTGCGGACGCTCCCGGAGCCGTTCTTCAGAATGTGGCGGAACTGCTCGTATTCGCCGTGCACGTCGCTGATGAAGTGCTCGGTGCCCTTCGGCAGGTGCAGGATGGAGGTCAGATTGATGACCTCGGTCGAGGCCTTGGCAATGCTCGGATACTGGTAAGAAAGCGCTTCCAGATAGCGCAGGTCATTTTTGTCCATATGGATCTCCTCGGGA
>CADCPP010000151.1 GCA_902803355.1 uncultured Lachnospiraceae bacterium
GGCGACAGGATTCGAACCTGCGACCTCCCGGTCCCTAACCGGACGCTCTACCAAACTGAGCCACGCTCCGAAACAGGCTTTCGCCTGAAAGAAAGATAACACAAGCTGCAAGGCTTGTCAAGGCTGTTTTTTGCGGGAAGACGGATTCCTTTTGATCTTCCCGCAAAAATCAGCTTCTCACCGGTGAAAAATCACTCAGGCGATCTGAGCCTTGGCCGTCTCCACCAGCTTGGTGAAGCCTTCCGCATCGTTCACGGCGATATCCGCGAGCACCTTGCGGTTCAGATCCACATTCGCCAGCTTCAGACCATACATCAGCTTGCTGTAGGACAGGCCGTTCAGGCGGGCCGCCGCGTTGATGCGGGCGATCCACAGGGAGCGGTACTGTCTCTTCTTCTGCTTGCGGCCGGCATAGGCATTGCTGAGAGCCTTCATGACGGTCTGCTTCGCGATTCTATACTGTTTGCTTCTGGCGCCGTAGTAACCCTTTGCCAGCTTCAGTGTACGATTATGTCTCTTCTTTGCGCCCATCGCGCCTTTGATTCTTGCCATCTTCTGTGACCTCCTTCATTAATAAGGCAGGATCTGCTTCATCACCTTTGCGTTCGTAGGATCCGCAATGGTGGCTTTGCGCAGATTTCTCTTGCGTTTGGTGGATTTCTTGGTCCGAATGTGGCTTTTGTCGGCTTTCATTCTCTTAAGCTGGCCGGAACCGGTCTTGTGGAAGCGCTTCGCCGCAGCTCTTTTGGTTTTTACCTTAGGCATGGTTTCTATCCTCCTCTTTAGTTCCCTTTCTTACTGAGTGTCATCACAATGCTTCGGCCTTCAAGCTTCGCCGGCTTGTCGACCACCGCAATGTCGGAAAGAAGCTGGGCAAAGTCATCGATCACGTGCCTGGTCTGTGCCATATGGCTCATTTCACGGCCGCGATAGCGCAGCGACACCTTGACCTTGTTGCCCTTTTCCAGAAACTTCCGCGCCGCGGAAGCCTTGGTATTCAGGTCGTTCTCCTCAATGTTGGGAGACAGGCGGACTTCCTTGATCTCGATGGTCCGCTGTTTCTTCTTCGCCTCTTTTTCCTTCCGGATCATTTCGTAGCGATACTTGCTGTAATCAATAATCTTGGCCACCGGGGGCTTTGCGCTCGGCGCGATAAGCACCAGGTCCAGGTCTTCGGCCTGAGCCTTCTGCAATGCCTCCTGGGGGCTCATAATGCCGATCTGCTCCCCATGGCTGCCGATAAGGCGTATTTCACTTGCCGTTATCTCTTCATTGATCAAAAGTTCGTTGCTGATAGCTGTACCTCCCGCTGATGACCGCAAAAAAAGTGGATAGCATAACTATCCACCTGATCAGGGCTTTGCCCCTTTTCGAATGACCCGCAGCGCCCTTTGCGTACAGGTGAGAGTGGATACTCTGCTTCGTAAATTTGTTGACGCGAAGTATAGTAGCACCTGAACGCGGTTAAGTCAAGCGGTTTTTCGAGAGATTTCGGAAATCTTTTCGGAAAAAACAGGGTTTTCTTGCGAAACGGGCCGCCTTGTGCTACAGTGAAGCGGAGCTGGTCCTTCGGGACGCTCATGAGTTCTCTCTGAAAGGAACAATCCCATGAAGCTGGCTATCATGCAGCCGTATTTTTTTCCTTATGTCGGCTATTTTTCTTTAATGGAATACGCAGACCGTTTTGTCTTTTTTGATACCCCGCAATATATCAGCCGGGGCTGGGTCAACCGCAACCGTCTGATGACGACCGCGGGCGATCCGGTCTATATGACGGTTCCCATCAGGAAAATGCCGCGGGAAACCGCGATCAACGAGATCATGATCGATAATTCGCAAAACTGGAAGGAAAAGATCTACGGTCAGCTTACCGCCTATAAAAAAAGAGCTCCTTATTTTAAGCAAACGACGGAGCTCGTGCGCGATATCCTGGATGGATCTGCGGGCGATTCGCTCTCTAAGCTGAATATTCTTTCGACTATGCGGATCGCGAAGGAGATCGGGATCGACTGCGCATTCGATACGTTTTCCGAAATGGATCTTGCCATCAGCGAGGTCCACGCACCGGATGAGTGGGCGCTCGAGATCAGCAAGGCCATGGGCGCGGAGACCTACGTCAATCCGCCGGGCGGCATGGAATTTTTTGACAAAAGCAAATATGACCGTGCCGGGATCGCCCTGGAATACCTGAAGTCAAACCTGAAGCCGTACGTACAGCGGGTCGGCAAGTGGGTGCCTGCCCTGTCCATCATTGATGTCATGATGTTCTGCACGAAGGACGAGATCCGTGATATTCTGAAGGACTATACGATACTGTAAAATACATCGGCTGCGCATCCGGACGAAACCTTTCTCAGAGGCGCAAAAAGCCTCTTCGAAAGCTTTGTCCGGCCTGCTCAGCCGGCCGATTCAAATGATAAATCCCCCGTCCACACCGAGCACCTGTCCGGTGATAAAGGACGCTTCTTCCGATGCCAGAAAACACACCGCAGCCGCCACGTCCTCCGGCCTTCCCAGGCGCCCGAGCGGCGTCTGCTGAGCAAGATCGTGAAGCGTCTCTTCGCCGAGCACCTTGACCATATCGGTATCGATCACGCCCGGTGCCACGCAGTTCACGCGGATGCCCGAAGGCGCAAGCTCCATGGCAAGGGACCTTGTCAGGCCGATGATCGCATGCTTGGTGGCCGAATATGCCGCCTCGCAGGATGCACCGTGGCTGCCCCAGATGGAGGAGATATTTACGATGCAGCCGCTTTTTTCATGGATCATATGCGGCAGGATGGCCTGGATCGTGTGGCGCATGCCGCCGATATTCACAGCAAAGTAACGGTTCCACATGTCGTCCGAAACGTCCTGGAACAGGCTCTGCCCGGCGACGCCGGCGTTGTTCACCAGCAGGGTGATGGGGCCGAAGATCTTCTCACAGGCCGCTGCCATGGCCCGGACCGCGTCCGCATCCGCCACGTCTGCCTGATAAGTGATCGCGTCGCAGCCTTCGGCGCGAAGCTCGCGGAGCAGCTCCTCCGCCTTGTCTTCTCTTTCGATATAATTGATACAGACC
Source organism: uncultured Lachnospiraceae bacterium (assembly GCA_902803355.1). Taxonomy (GTDB): domain Bacteria; phylum Bacillota; class Clostridia; order Lachnospirales; family Lachnospiraceae; genus UBA6987. The sequence goes on from CADCPP010000151.1 coordinate 3,062, forward strand.
GCATAGCCCTGCCGGGCAAGGCGCGCCGCAACGGCGCGGCCGATCCCGCGCGAGCTTCCGGTGATCAGAGCAACTTTTCTCACGCTAAACTCCTGAATCAAACAGCGGCGGCCGAAAGCCGCCGCTTTATCGTGCCGGTGGTGGGACTCGAACCCACACGCCCTTGCGGACAACAGATTTTGAGTCTGTCTCGTCTGCCGGTTCCGACACACCGGCGCACTATGTCCCCGTTATAGTAGCACGCCGCTTTCTCTTTTGTCAATCGATTTCCCGCCCTGTGCGACTAGATTCACGCGATATTTGACAAAGGCGTCTCCTTCTGTCATAATGATCAATAAGTGAAAGACTGCACGGCAGCGGAGAAAGACATGGCGGAAAACAAAACAAGATCTGATGAGAACCGGGTACTGCCGGAGTATACCTTCCCTTCGGAATATACTCCGCTTAATCCCGATATCTCTTTTTTCCGCGAATCTGCCGTCACCGCAAGGGAAGAAAACATTTTCCAAGGCGCTGTCCCGCCCGGCGAAGAGGAAAATCCTTATACCGCCGCACGCAGAAAGAAAAAAAAGAAGAAGCGCTTCGTCTTCCTTGAGAAGCTTGCAGGCAGCGCGCTTCGGGCCGGTATCGCGGCCTTTGGCGTTCTGCTTTTGATGGGGCTCATCGTGCTGTTATATAACAGGGCAGCAGATTCGGATGCGGCCCGGCAGGCGAAAGAGATCCTGAGCAAGGCCCAGCGTCCCCTGCAGGTCATCCACGCCGACTACGGTCCGGAAGAGATCGGCGGCGTATGGTCAGGCGATCCTGCCGCCCCGCACCGGTACGACCGGGAGCATCCGCTCATCGTCAAAGAGGCAAGCTGCACGGAGGACGGCGAGATCCGCTATGTCTGCACAGAATGCAGCGTTGTTCTTTCGGAAGTCCTGGCCGCACGCGGCCACTCTCCTGCTGAAATCGTGAGGGAGAATGAGGAGGCAGGCAGCTGTCAGGAGCAGGGCAGCGCCGAAGAAGTCGTTTACTGCCGGGTCTGCCATGAAGAACTCTCGCGCCAAAAGATCGCGCTTGCCCTCGGCCCTCATACCCCCGGAGCCGCCGTGGAAGAAAACCGGACCGAAGCAAGCTGCACGGAAGACGGCTCCTATGACAGTGTGATCTGCTGCGATCTCTGCGGGGAAGAGCTCTCCCGCGAGCTGGTGGTCCTGAAAGCCACCGGCCATACCGAAGGAGAGGCCGTGGAGGAGAACCGGACCGATGCAAGCTGCACGGA
>CADCPP010000152.1 GCA_902803355.1 uncultured Lachnospiraceae bacterium
TGCTGGTTGCTCCTTCCAAGGCCGTGAACGCCTGCGGCGTGTCCGTGTCCGAACTGGAAATGGCTCAGAACTCCGCTCGTCTGTACTGGGAAGCGGAAGAAGTCGATGCCAAGATGCACAAGATCATGACCAACATCTACAAGTCCTCCGCGGCTGCTGCAGAGCGCTACGGCCTGGGCTACGATCTGGTTGCCGGTGCCAACCTGGCCGGATTCCAGAGAGTTGCGGATGCCATGATGTGCCAGGGCATTTTCTAAGCCTTACATCATCAACAAGAGAACAAGCCCCCGGCGGTCTTCCGACTGTCGGGGGTCTTGTTTTATCCGGAAGAGTATGATAGACTTTGTGTTATAAAAATATCAATGTGATCTGCGCAGGCCGCGCAGGAAAGGGATCGTTTCGTGAATAGCTATATCGGCATCGATCTGGGAACGTCGGCTGTCAAGCTTCTGCTCATGGATGAGCAGGGGCAGATCCTGAATATCGTCTCCCGGGACTATCCGCTCCTGTTTCCCCATCCAGGCTGGAGCGAGCAGGACCCGGAGGAGTGGATCCGCGCCGTGTGGGAAGGAATCCCTCTGCTGCTTGAAGGCCATGACGCGGCTAAGGTGCGCGGCATCGGCGCAGGAGGCCAGATGCACGGCCTCGTGGTGCTGGATGCGGAGGATAAGGTGATCCGCCCGGCCATTTTGTGGAATGACGGCCGCACGGCGGAAGAGACCGACTGGCTGAATCAGGAGGTCGGCAAAGACAAGCTGCGCGGCTATACCGCCAATATCGCGTTTGCAGGGTTTACGGCACCGAAACTGCTCTGGATGAAAGTCCATGAACCGGAGAATTTCGCGCGGATCAGCAAGATCATGCTTCCGAAGGACTATGTCAACTACCGGCTGACCGGCGTGCACGCAAGCGATGTTTCGGACGCATCCGGCATGCTGCTGTTTGATGTTAAGCATAAGACCTGGTCGAAGGAGATGCTGAAGATCTGCGGCGTCAGGGAAGCACAGATGCCGCGGGTCTGTGAATCTGCCGCAGCGATCGGCAGGCTGCTGCCGGAGGCGGCGCGCGCACTCGGCCTTCCGGAAGATGTCATCGTCTGCGCGGGAGCGGGAGACAACGCCGCTGCGGCCGTAGGAACAGGAACGGTAGGCGAGGGCGCCTGCAATATCTCCCTCGGGACCAGCGGGACGCTCTTTATTTCCTCGAAGAAGTTTACAGTCGACGCACAGAATGCCCTGCACGCCTTTGCGCACGCGGACGGCGGCTGGCATCTGATGGGCTGTATGCTTTCCGCCGCATCCTGCAACAAATGGCTGCTGGAAGACATCTTCGGCACGCAGGATTATGCGGGCGAGATGGCTGCGGTGGCAGAGACAAAGCTCGGCCGGAACCGCGTGTTTTTCCTGCCGTATCTGATGGGGGAGCGAAGCCCCATCAACGATACGAGCGCCCGCGGAAGCTTTATCGGCATGACCATGGATACTTCAAGGGCCGATCTGGAGCAGGCAGTGCTGGAAGGCGTAGCCTTTGCGCTCCGGGACAGCCTGGAAGTTGCACGCGCGCAGGGAATCAGGATCGAAAGCTCCAAGATCTGCGGCGGCGGCGCAAAGAGCGCGCTGTGGCGCAGGATCATCGCGAATGTTCTGAACCTCAGGCTTGAGATCCCCGTCTCCGAGCAGGGACCGGGCATGGGCGGCGCCATGCTGGCCATGGTGGCCTGCGGCGCGTATCCGGATGTGGAGAGCGTGTGCAGAGCGCTGGTCCGCGTAAAAGAGACGGTCGAACCGGAACCGGAGCTTTCGGCTCTCTATGAAGACCGCTATCAGAGATTCAAATTGCTTTATCCGGCTTTGCGGGACGTTTTCCCGAAGCTTTCATAAGCGGGGCGTGCCCCGAACTATAAAGGAGAGACCATGCATATTTATTCCATCAATGATCCCGAATTTGCTCCTTACGGCAGAATTGTCGAAGGAATTGCCGCAGATGAGCTGCTGGAGGTGCTGGAAGAACAAACGCCGCTTCCCGAAGAAGGAACGAAATACCTGGCAGAGGATGAGGCGCTCATGGCACTGGACGTGGAGGCGGATTTCTGGGACCGCATCTACGGCGGCATGCCGGTGCAGCTTGGCTGGTGCAACGGTCACAATACGAAGCTGAACTGCCTGGAATATCACCGTGACAGCGAGATCAATCTGGGAACGGAGGATTTCATCCTGCTTTTGGGACAGCGCTGCGAGATCGAAAAGGACGGGATGTTTGATACCGCCAAGGTAAAAGCCTTCCGGGTCCCGGCCGGCGTTCCCGTGGAGATCTATGCCACCACGTTGCACTATGCCCCCTGCTCGGCCAAGAAGGGCCAGGGCTTCAAGGTGCTGGTGGTGCTGCCGCGCGGCACCAATACGGAGAAGCCGCAGTTCGTCGCAAAGTGCCGGGAGGATACCCTCATGACGGCCCGCAACAAATGGCTGCTGGCTCACCCCGACAGCAAAGCGGCAAAGAACGGCGCGGTCATCGGCCTGAAGGGAGAAAATATCGATATCGCGGGCGATCTCGCGTAAGAAAAGGACCATTCGCAAGAGTAACGATACAGGAGAACGCATGATGAACAATATTCCCGAAGTAAAGCTGGGGCTCGTGGCGGTAAGCCGTGACTGTTTCCCCATCACACTGTCTGAAAAGCGCCGCGCAGCCATCAGGGAAGCGTATAAGGGCGAGCTCTATGAGTGCCCCGTGACGGTCGAAAACGAAAAGGACATGGAAAAGGCCGTGGCGGATGTGACTGCCGCCGGCTGCAACGCGCTGGTGGTCTTTCTGGGTAATTTCGGTCCGGAGACGCCGGAA
>CADCPP010000153.1 GCA_902803355.1 uncultured Lachnospiraceae bacterium
CATCGTGCACGGCGGCGAAAAGTTCAAGGCTGCGACCCTGCTGACCGAAGAAGCCCTTGTCGAGATCGACAAGTGCAGCGAGCTGGCCCCGCTTCACAACCCGGCCAACCTGATCGGCATTCGCGCCTGCCAGAAGCTCATGCCCGGCGTACCCATGGTCGGCGTGTTCGATACCGCCTTCCATCAGACCATGCCGCCCAAGGCCTATCTGTACAGCATCCCTTATGACTACTATGAAAAGTACAAGATCCGCCGCTACGGCTTCCACGGCACCTCTCACAGCTACGTGTCCAAACGCGCGGCTGAGATCCTGGGCAAGGACGTGAAAGAATTGAAGACTGTGGTCTGCCATCTGGGCAACGGCGCCAGCCTCTCTGCCGTAAAATACGGCGAATCCATCGATACCTCCATGGGCTTTACTCCTCTGGACGGCGTTTCCATGGGCACCCGCTCCGGCGGCCTTGACCCTGCCATTCTGGAGTTCCTGAGCAAGAAGGAAGGCCTGTCCATCGAAGAGCTCATGGTCATCCTGAACAAGCGCTCCGGCATGCTGGGCCTCTCCGGCGTCTCCTCCGACTTCCGCGATCTGGAAGCGGCGGCAAAGGAAGGCAATGTACGTGCGCAGACCGCCCTGGACGTCTTCACCTACCGTGTGGCGAAGTTCATCGGCTACTATACCGCGGCCATGAACGGCGTGGACGTGATCTGCTTCACCGCAGGCATCGGCGAGAACGACGCTTCCGTGCGCGCAACCATTATGTCTTATCTGGAATTCCTGGGCATCAAGCTGGATGAGAAGGCCAACGATATGCACGGCGAGGAACGCATCATCTCCACGCCGGATTCCAAGGTCACCGTGATGGTGGTCCCGACCAACGAAGAGCTGGCTATCGCCCGCGAGACCGTGGCGATCGTCGGCTGATGAGAAGAAGAGCGTAATTGTTTCGGGTCCGCGACGAATCGCCGCGGGCCCGTTTGCTGTGAAGAGAAAGAGATGTTATGAAGATCCTGTTTATGGGAACACCGGACTTTTCCGTACCGGTGCTGGAGGCCCTGATCGAGGCCGGCCATGAGATCGTCCTGGCCGTCACGCAGCCGGATAAACCCATCGGCCGCAGCAAAAAACCGACGCCGCCGCCGGTAAAAGTCTGTGCGGAAAAGCACGGCATTCCGGTCTTTCAGCCTGAGCGGGTGCGGCGCCCGGAAGCCATGGAGAGGCTTGCGAAGGTGCAGGCCGATCTTGGCGTAGTGGTGGCCTTCGGGCAGATCCTGCCGCAGGCACTGCTGGACCTGCCGGCGCACGGCTGCTTCAATGTGCACGCCTCACTTCTGCCTATGTACCGCGGAGCTTCTCCCATCAACCATGTGATCCTGGCCGGAGAAAAGCAGAGCGGCGTAACGATCATGCAGATGGATGCCGGTATCGACACCGGTGATATTTTGCTGCAGGAAGCGCTGCCGCTCGCAGATAATGAGACCGCAGAGACGCTGGCGGACAAGCTCTCTAAGCTCGGCGCGAAGCTGATCGTGAGCGCGATCGAACAACTGGAAAACGGCACGCTCACCCATACGCCGCAGGAGGGAGAGACCTGCTATGCCGGCATGCTGAAAAAGGAGATGGGACTGATCGACTGGACGCTTTCTGCGGAAGAGATCTGCCGCCGCGTGCGGGGACTTCAGCCCTGGCCGGGCAGCTGGACCTTCCGCGAGGGAAAGAAACTGATCATTAAAGAAGCGGCGGCGGAAAAACAAGAAGTACCGCCGAATCTGATCCCCGGCGCGGTGCTTGAAGCGGACAGGAAGGGAATGCTCATCCAGACCGGCGAGGGCGCGCTGCGGATCCTATCCCTGCAGCCGGAAGGAAAAAAAGAAATGGACTGGAAAGCGTTTTTAAACGGCAGCCATGTTAAGGAAGGTGAACGGTGGGGGTAGCCAAGACCAGAAAACTGGCCTTTGAGATCATCTGCGCGGTCTGCGAAGAGGGGGCAAAAAGCCATCTTCGCCTGACCGATACCTTTGCGTACCGAAAAGACCTTACGGCAAAGGACCGGGCCGTGATCACGGGCCTGGTGCACGGCACGCTGGAGAACCTGCGACTGATCGATTACCGCATCGATGAGGTGGCAAAGCTCCCTGCCGCCAAAATGAAGCCGAAGCTGCGCTGCGCGGTGCGCCTGGGCTTTTATCAGCTGCTGTTTCTGGACCGCGTACCGGCCGGCGATGCCATCCGCGACAGTGTGGAGCTGGTGCGAAAGAGCGGCTATGAAGGCCTGACCGGCTTTGTGAACGGCGTGCTTCGTGCGGCGGCAAAGAAGACCGAATGGAAGATGGCGCCTGCTGCGGTCACGGCCAATCTTCCCGACTGGCTGTATACCCGCTTCCTGCAGGAATTCGGGAAAAAACGGACCAGGGAAATGATCCGCAGCTTAAACGGAAAAAGTCCGCTGACGCTGCGCGTCAATACCTCGAGATCGACCGTAGAGAATGTGATCCGTTTTCTTGCGGAGGACGGCTGGCAGGCGGAAGAAACGCTGCTTCCCTGCGCGCTGACGCTTACCCGCGGGGAAAATGCCGCGCCGCTTGAGCAGACCGCCGTGATCTCGGCGGGGCTTGCCGTGGTGCAGGATCTTGCAGCGATCCTTTCTGTTGCGCTGGCCGCGCCGAAGAAGGGGGACCGCGTTCTTGATCTTTGTGCCGCGCCGGGCGGAAAGACGCTGCATGCAGCGGACCTTGTGGGGGAGAGCGGCAGCGTGGATGCCTGTGATCTCACGGAAACGAAAGTGAAGAACATTGAGAAAAACAGTGTCCGCTGCGGCTTTGAACATGTCCGGACGCAGATGGCAGATGCCCGCATTTTCGACCCGGAAAAAGAAGAACAGTACGATCTGGTGATCGCGGATCTTCCCTGCTCCGGTCTCGGAGTGATGGGGAGAAAGCCGGAGATCAGATACCGCGTGACGGAAGAAGAGATCAGGAGCCTTGCCTGTTTGCAGCGGGATATCCTTAAGAACGCGGTGCGCTATGTGAAGCCCGGCGGAAAGCTGCTCTTTTCCACCTGTACCATGACGGAAGAAGAAAATGAGGCAAACGCAGCATGGATCGCGGAAGAGGCGCACTTTATGGCAGATGATATTCGAAGCAGTGTCCCGGAAGCGCTTTCAGGCGGGCTGATCGGTGAAAACTGCCTGCAGCTTCTGCCCTCCGCCTTATCCGACGGATTTTTTATCAGTGTATGGACAAAAAGTGAGCAGACCTGAGGAGAAAAACATGAATGATCTTCGATCGATGACCATAGAAGAGATCACGGCAGCGCTGCAGGAGATGGGACAGCCTTCCTTCCGCGGCGCGCAGATCTTTGCGTGGGTGCAGGAAAAAAAGGTCCGCTCCTTTGATGAGATGACCAATCTGCCGAAGACCCTGCGCGAGCGCCTTGCGGAGGTGTTTTCCCTTTCGCTGCTGACTATTGAACAAAAGCTCATCTCGCAGGAGGATAGAACCCGCAAGTATGTCTATGCCCTCCCGGACGGCCTGCTGATTGAATCTGTCTTTATGCCTTATGATTACGGGAACACCGCCTGCATCTCATCGCAGGCCGGCTGCCGCATGGGCTGCCGCTTCTGCGCGTCCACGCTGGAAGGCCTGGCAAGGAACCTTCTTCCCGGCGAGATGCTGGAACAGATCTTCCGCATGGAGGAAGATACCGGGGAAAAGATCTCCCACGTGGTCGTGATGGGCAGCGGCGAGCCGCTTGACAATTACGACAACCTGCTCCGCTTCATTGCCCTGATCACCCACGAAAAGGGAAAGCATTTAAGCGAGAGAAACATTACGGTCTCCACCTGCGGCCTGGTGCCGCAGATCAGAAGACTGGCCGGGGAACATCTGCAGATCACCCTGGCGTTGTCGCTGCACGCGCCAAACGATGCGCTGAGGAAGACCATGATGCCTATCGCGAATGCCTACAGCGTGCAGGAAACGGTCGCGGCTTGCGACGAGTATTTCAGCGCGACCGGCCGCCGCATGAGCTATGAATACAGCCTGGTGCGCGGGGTAAACGACACAGACGCCTGCGCGCAGGAGCTGGCCGCTCTGCTGCACGGAAAGAATGCGCATGTCAATCTGATCCCCATCAATCCGATCAAAGAACGGGATTATCTGGCTCCGGAGCGCTCTGCGGCCCTCCGTTTCCAAAAAAGGCTTGAAAATCTGGGGATAAATGCTACTATAAGAAAGAAGATGGGTGCGGACATCGACAGTGCCTGCGGTCAGCTTCGTCTTAAGCTTAGAACAAAACAAGGAGAATGAGATGCGTTTTTCCGCACTGACTGACCTTGGTCTTGTTCGAAAGAACAATGAGGATTCCCTGCTTGCCAGGGACAGCGAGGTCGGGCCAGTCCCCAATCTGTTTATCGTCGCCGATGGAATGGGCGGCCATGTCGGAGGAGAGTATGCCTCCGCTTTTGTGGTATCCAAAATTCCGGAACTTCTGGAAAAACGGGACAAAGCAGAACCGATCGCCGATGCGATGCTGTTTGTGACAGACCGGACGAATAAGGCACTTTGCCAGATCAGCCGGAACGACAAACGCCTGCATGGCATGGGATCGACGCTCGTCATGACCGCGGTCTGTGACGGAGAGGCCCATGTGATCAATGTGGGCGACTCGCGCCTGTACCGCTTTGACGGAACGCTGCAGCAGATCACGAGGGATCACTCTCTGGTGGATGAAATGGTGGCCAAGGGAAAACTGACAAAAGAGGATCCCTTCTACGCCTCCAATAAGAATATCATTACGCGTGCCATGGGCATCACAGCCAGTGTGGAAGCCGATTATTTCTGCGTCCCGGCCGAGCCCGGAAACCGCCTGCTTCTTTGCTCCGACGGCCTTTCGGGCATGGTGAGCGATGAACAGATCGAAGCGGTGCTTAAGGAAACGGAAGAGACTGCCGAAGCAGCCGGAAGACTCATGCAGATGGCAAAAGATAACGGCGGAGCCGACAATATTTCGATCATCCTGATCGATCTTTGAGGAATATATGTTACGGGTAGGAACGATCTTAAACGGTCGCTATGAGATAATCAGCGCCATCGGGTCCGGCGGCATGTCCAATGTCTACAAGGCAAAAGACATGACGCTGAAGCGGCTTGTGGCGGTAAAAGTACTGAAGGATGAGTACAGCCGGGACGCAGGCGTCGTGGCGAAGTTCGCGCGCGAAGCGGAAGCCGCCGGCGGACTGTCGCATCCCAACGTCGTGAGTGTGTATGATGTCGGACAGCAGTACGGCATCTACTACATCATCATGGAACTGGTCGAGGGCTTTACCCTCAAGAAATATATTGAGAAAAAGGGAAAAATGTCCCAGCGTGACGCCGTCCAGGTCACCATGCAGGTGGCGAGAGGTCTCGGTGCCGCGCATGATCAGGGCATTATCCACCGGGACGTGAAGCCCCAGAACATCATGGTCTCCCGCGACGGGAAGATCAAGGTCACAGACTTCGGAATCGCCCGCATCAACGATTCCCAGGCCAGCGGCGCCAATACCATGGGCAGCGTGCACTATATCTCACCCGAGCAGGCACGCGGCGGGGTATGCGATGAGCGCAGCGATATCTATTCCCTGGGGATCTCCCTGTATGAGATGGTGACCGGCCGTGTGCCCTTCGAAGGCGAATCGACCGTGGAAGTGGCGTTAAAGCACATCAAAGAACCGATCACGCCGCCCAGCACCTATGAGCCGGATATCAATCCGAATCTGGAAAAGATCATTTTAAAATGCACGCAGAAGAAAGCTGATTACCGCTACCGCAGCATGAACGCGCTGCTGGACGATCTGAAGCGGCTTCTGGCAACACCGTATGAAGACTTTGTGATCATGCCGGCTGTGTCTGAGATCGGCGCGACCAAGATCATGAACAGAGAAGAGGCGGAGGAGATCCGCCTGGCGGTCGCAGACCGGAAGGATCATACGGACGCCAAGGCGGCAGCTGCGATGATAGCGGCGGAACAACCGGAAAAGAAGGCCAAACCCGCGCCCAAAAAGCAGCCGGCCGTTTCTCCGGAAAGGGAGATCGAAGAACTGCTTTCTCAGGAAGACCTCGAGGCCGAAGCCAGGGCCAAAAAGGTCGAGAAGACGTTGAATTATATCATGATCGGTGTGGCCATGCTGATCCTGATCGTAATGATCGCGATCGTGTTCCGGGCCTGCGGCATGTTCCGGCCGACTGCTCCCACAACAAAACCGGCAGTGTCCACAAGCTCCGTCAGGCCGCTTCCTTCGCAAAGCAGCGCGTCCCAGACTGAGGCTGTCACCACGCAGGAATCGACAACGTCTGCAGAAGTCATTGTTCCGAATGTTGTCGGATACCAGTATGAGACGGCGCAGAACCTGCTTACGGGCCTTGGCCTTACCGTGAAATTCGAAGTACAGAATACGTCTGAATATCCCGAATCGACCGTCTTCCGGCAGTCTTATTCGGAGGGAACTGTCCTGCGGCGCGGCGATGAGATCACCATCTGGGTCGCCATTCCTTCTGATACGGCAGTCGTGGTTCCGACCAGCATCTCCGGAAAGACGATCGCGGAAGCGACGATGATCCTGACCCAGGCAGAGCTTGTGGTCGCGGATACCTATTCCTATGCGTACAGCAGCGTGGAAAAGGGGATGGTCTGCGAGGCTTCGCCTTCCATGGGCAAGGTGATTGACAAGGGGACCATGGTGAAGCTGGTGATCAGTCTCGGCCCCGAAAAGGGTCAGATCCCGGCGGTGCTTGGCAAGACCGAGGAAGAAGCAAGGGCTGCCCTGAAAGAAGCCGGCTTCAGCGAAGACCATATCATTACGGATTCCGTCACGGCCTATTCTGAAGAATACGCGGCGGGAACGATCGCAAAGATCTATACGATGACGGAAGGCGACCTCGCCGCAGGCAGTTCGCTGAACTTCTCTACGGATATCTATCTGACCTTAAGCCGCGGCGCTACCTTTACGATCGATCCGGAACCCTTCCTTGGCCGCAAGGATATCGACGGTGCCGTCAATGACCTGATGTCAGTCGGCCTGCGGGTCATCACGATCCCGGAACCCGAATCGACCTATCCGGATGGTGCGATCTGCTGGCTGACGCTGACGGAAAGCGGCGGCGATGTGACGGCAGAGCACGTCTTTATCAAGGGCGATATTATTTATCTGCATTACAGCACGCGTGAAGAGACCACGCAGCCTGTCCCGACGCAGGAGACGGAGCCGGTCGAGACACCGGAAGAGAATACACAGCCGGAAAGCTCGGAGACCGATGAGCCGGAGCAGACGGTCAGGATCTCCATCGTGGACAAATTCTATGATCCCGCAACAACACTGGAAGCGGTAAGAGATTACCTGGAAAGCCTCGGACTTGTGGTCCAGGTGCGGGAGGAACCGACCTCGGCCATGGAATACGGCCGGATCTGCTGGTTGACGACCGAGGAAACGAGCGGCACGATCACTTCGGAGACCGACATCCCCGTGGGATCGACGGTCTGGGTGCACATCAGTACCAATCCGGGCACGACGGAAGCAGAAGAGACAGAACAATCAGAACCGTAAGTGAGGAGGGCCTTCGCGCCCTCCCCCCGTTTTAGGAAGGAAACATGCAAGGAAAGATCATCAAGGGAGTCGGCGGCTTTTATACGGTGCAGAGCGGGGAGGGGATCCTTGCCGTCTGCCGCGCAAAAGGCGTGTTCAGAAGCCGCGGCGAGAAGCCCCTGGTGGGCGATGAGGTGGACTTTTCCCTGATCCCGGAGGAAGAGGGAACGGGGCGGATCGACGCGCTGCTTCCCCGCAAGAATGAGCTGATCCGCCCGGCCGTGGCCAATATGGATCAGGCCCTGATTCTGGTGAGCGCCGGGAAGCCGGCTTTCCATCCGCTGCTGCTGGACAATTTTCTGCTCTGGATGGCCTGGCAGGGCGTGCCTGTCCTGATCGGCGTCGGCAAATGCGATCAGGACAGGGAAGAAGCGCAGCGCATCGCCGCCCTGTATCAGAAAACAGGCTATCCCGTGCTGATCTTCAGTGCGCTTTCCGGAGAAGGCCTGCCTGCGCTCAGAGAGAAGCTGAAGAACAGGACCACGGTCCTGGCCGGGGCAAGCGGTGTGGGAAAGAGCACGCTGCTGAACGCGCTCATTCCGGATGCCGGCATGGAGATCGGTGAGCTTTCCGACCGTCTTGGACGAGGCAGGCATACCACCCGCCATTCGGAGATCTTTTTCCTGGAGCGGAACAGCTTTGTTTTGGATACACCGGGCTTTACCTCCCTGGAAACGCCCGAGCTGAAGGCGGAAGAGGTGGCGCAGTACTACCCTGAATTTACCGAACCGGCAAAGCACTGCCGTTTTCCGGACTGCCTGCACGATAAGGAACCGGACTGCGGCGTAAAAGCGGCCCTGCGCAGCGGGGAAGTGGAAAGAAGCCGCTATGAAAGCTACCGCCGCAACCTGGAAGATATCCGCGGCAGAAGGCCGTACTGAGACATTGAATGAAGGAGAATCGATCATGAAAAATATTCTTGCACCGTCCATTTTATCCGCCGATTTCGGGCATCTGGCAGACGCCGTGAAAGAGACGGCTAAAGCCGGCGCCCCGTATATCCACATCGATGTGATGGACGGAATGTTCGTTCCCTCGATCTCCTACGGCATGCCGGTGATCCGGTCGATCCGGCCGGTCACGGACGCCGTATTTGACGTGCATCTGATGATCGAGGATCCGGACCGCTATCTGGAGGAGTTTGCCGCCTGCGGCGCGGATCTCATCACGGTGCATGCGGAGGCCTGCCGCCACCTTGACCGCAGCGTGCAGAAGATCCATGAGCTGGGCAAAAAGGCCGGTGTGGCCCTGAACCCCGCTACGCCGCTGTCCGCAGTGGAATGGATCCTGCCGCAGATCGATATGCTGCTGGTCATGAGCGTAAATCCCGGCTTCGGCGGACAGTCCTTTATTCCCTATTCCCTGGAAAAGCTGAGAGCGGCGCGGGAAATGATCGCGCGCAGCGGGAAGGCGGTCGATCTGGAAGTGGACGGCGGGGTGAAGCTCTCGAATGCGAAGGAGATCCTCGAGGCGGGCGCAAACGTGCTGGTGGCCGGCTCCGCAGTCTTCCACGGGAGCATTGCCGCGAATACGAAAGCATTCCTTGACCTGATGGGAGAGAAGCGGTGAAAGCGCTGAGAAAGCTGACGGCCCTTCTGCTCGCCGCAGCTCTGATGCTTTCGCTTGCGGCCTGCGGCGGCCGCAGCATGAAAGATAGCGAACTGCTGCAGATCGGCGAGGAGGTCTTTACGCGGCAGGAGGCAGAGATCTTTGCCCTCTCGCAGCACAACCTCTACACCGCGCAGTACGGAGAGGAGATCTGGGAAGTTGCGCTTTCCGAAGGCAGTTTTGAAGAGTATGTCAAGAAGGCGCTGCTGGATTACCTTGAGCGTCTGTTCCTGACAGACTGCGCGGCAAAAGCGGCGGGGATCGCGCTCAGTGTTTCGGAAAAAGCAGCCGTGGAGAAGGCTGCGGACGCGCTGTTTAATGGCCTGAGTGAGGAAACGCGGGAAAAAACCGGGATCACCCGGGAGCTCTGCGGGCAGGCATATGCCCGCTACGCCATGGCGCAGATCTATTTTCGCAAGGTGCTGGGGCGCTCTATGGCCGAGGTGAGCGATGAAGAAGCCCGTGCCATGCAGCTGCAGATCGTTTCCGTAAGCAAAAATGCAGGCATCGGAAAGGCACAGGAGATCCTGGAAAAGATCAAGGAAGGCACGCTGCCTGCGGAAGCGATCCGTGAGACGGAAGGCGCCGCGATCCGTACAGAAACGGTGGTACGCGGGATCTATCCGGAAAAGTTTGATACCCTGGTCTTTGCCCTGAAGAAGGATCAGTGGAGCCCGGTCATCACCCTGGACAATGAATATGTCATGGTCAGGTGTGTTCTGGCTTATGATGCCGAAGCGACCGCCCTGCACAAGGCGGAAATGGAAAAGCAGAAGCGGGAGGATCAGCTGCAGGAAGCGCTGGAGACCTACGCAAAGGATATCACGATGATCCTGAATCCCAGGGCCTGGGAAGATGTCTCCCTGCGCGCATATGCCGGCCTTTCGGCTGCGAATTTTTATGACTATACGGATCCGCTGAACGCGGATTATTGAGGAGGCTGCAATGGGAGCGATCACCGGAGCGTGGCAGAGGGCGCTGGCGCCTGAATTTCGCAAGCCCTACTACCGTAAACTATATGAGACGATCGTGCGTGAGTACGCCTCCCGGATCATCTATCCGCCTTCGGAGGATCTGTTCTCCGCCTACGAGGCGACCCCGCTGGAACAGGTAAAGGTAGTCATTTTAGGGCAGGACCCCTACCATGAGCCCGGCCAGGCGCACGGCATGTGCTTTTCGGTGCGCCCCGGCGTGGAGATCCCGCCTTCGCTTGCAAATATTTATCAGGAACTGCATGAGGACCTTGGCTGCGATATCCCGGACAACGGCTATCTGATGAAATGGGCAAAGCAGGGCGTATTCCTGCTGAATACCGTGCTGACGGTGCGCGCGCATGCGGCAAATTCGCACCGCGGCATCGGCTGGGAAGAATTTACGGACGCGACCATCCGCGCACTGAACGGGCAGGATGTGCCTATCGTGTTTCTGCTGTGGGGCCGCCCCGCGCAGCTGAAGGCCTCTTTATTGAACAATCCCCGGCATCTGGTGCTGACGGCGCCGCATCCGAGCCCGCTGTCGGCTTACCGCGGCTTTTTTGGCTGCCGGCATTTCAGCAAGGCAAACGCGTTTCTTACGGCTAACGGCCTCGCCCCCATCGACTGGCAGATCGAGGATCTCGGCACCGATGCCTTGAAGCAGGCGAAGAGTGCGCAGCAAAACGGGTAAAGCGCCATGAATTATGTATACCTTCTGCGCTGCGCGGACGGAAGCTTCTACGGCGGCTGGACCACCGACCTTGCGGCGCGCGTAGCAAAACATAACAGCGGAAAAGGGGCGAAATATACCCGCTCCCGCCTGCCGGCCGAGCTGGTCTATTTCGAAGAATACGAAGACAGGACGCAGGCCCTGAGCCGTGAGTGGCATCTCAAACGCCTTACGCATGAAGAAAAACTGAAACTCATCGAACAAAGCAAAGCAGAACAATGATCTGAGTGAACTTCTTTACGAACAATGCGGTCTGAAAGGACGTGAACAGACCGCCGGGAATACTCATTTATCTTTCAAAGGAGCAAGGCGATGAAAACCAAAAAGTACTGGATAGGCCTGGCCGCCTGCGTGGCTGCGGTCTTTTTGTGCATGTTTCTGGCAGACCGTATCCAGAGGGGCGGGGGAGAGATACGCATCACAAAGGGAAGTATTGAAACCGATGACGGCTTTCTCCGCTATAAGCTGTATGAGCCGCTGAGCGCGACGGAGGATAACAAGGCTCCCGGCGTTCTGCTGCTCCACGGCTACCAGAACGACCACGAGACCTGCGCGGCCTACGCCATAGAGCTGGCCAGACGGGGCGCCGTGGTCCTGGCGCTTGATGAATACGGCCACGGCTGGACCGATCCCGGCATGCGCCTTCGCGGCTGGACCAACCACACGGTGAAGGTGAACTACGGTCTGGACAGCGAGGAAGCAGGGACATTCAAGGTCATCGGCGGCCCGAACCGCTATAAGCTCCTGACGAATTTCTCCAACCTGAGCTTCTTTAAGGAACGCTATTCGAAGGGGACCGACGGCAGCGCTGTGGAGGACAGCTCCATGGGCGGCGTGGCGGCCTATGCAGTCCTGGCAACGTTAGACAACGTGGATCCCTCAAGGCTTGCCGTGAGCGGCCATTCCATGGGGACCTGGGCGTCCTGGACCGTTTCCGCGGTCTATGCCGGCGTCATTACGGAGAAGGGCGTGGATATCACACCCAAGGCGACCGTGCTGCAGTGCGGCGAGCTTTTCACGGATGACATCTATGAAAAGTCCCCCATCTTCGG
>CADCPP010000154.1 GCA_902803355.1 uncultured Lachnospiraceae bacterium
AATGCGCACCTCATCACCCTTGGGAGCCTCGTCCGGAACATTGTCGACGCGAAGGTCTTTGGCTGTGTAGAAACGTGCTGCTTTCATGTTGTTCTCCTTAACAAAATAATTGTCAGGGTCTTTTTTCAGACCGCCCAAAATTCTAACGCCCGAGGCAGCGAAAGTCAAGAATTATCATGCAATTATCGTACTAAAGAAACATTTGCGATTCATTAACGCCGAGGGGCTGCTAATTGCGGGGAGGAAGCGGAAAACGGCGGTCTTTCAGCGGCTTGAAGGGGACCTTTTGGGTCTCCTTTGGACCTGCGTCTATGCCGTGGATGAGGACGGCCGCAGCTTTAAGGGAGAAGATACGATCGCCGGCGTTAAGATAATTACATTACGAGATCATCTTAAAAAACTATTTTAAGAATATGTTGACAATGGAGAAATCTTAAAGTATGAAGGAAAAGAAATCGATGATCGGGAAGCCGCTGCCGTACTAACGGCGGGGGCTTTTTGCATGGACCGGCACCGCATCTCAGCTGAAAACAGTACGTTTTTCATGACTCGACGCAGCGTCGATAGTATTTTCCGGGGCGTTGTGCTATGCTGAAGGCAGAAAAGAGCGCTTCAGAATGATTCCGGAGGTATTCATCATGCTTTGGCCGCGCAGACTGTTTATTATAAACGAGCTTTTGGGCAATGGTTACGGAGGCTTAGGATATCTTGTCTGTCTGGCCGGCTTTTTGTTCGCCGTGTATCTTCATCGCAGGGACAGAAAAACCTTCCTGTGGCCGGTGCTTCCCGCAGTGATCCTGTATGCTGCCTGCGAGGTGGCGGAAGTGAATCTGTGGAGCAGCATCAAATTCGGCAGCAGCATTCTGCCGGTTTATCTGATTCTGCTGCTTGGCTACCTGCTGATCGGTTATATTCCCGGATGGCTGTTCATGGATCTTGTCTGTTTTCTGAAGGACAAAAAGAAGAAAGAGAAGGAATAAGTGATCGTGGATGCGGCAAAGACAGGAAAAGTGATTCGGGATCTTCGGACAGAAAAGGGGATGACGCAGCAGGAGCTGGCGTCCCTTCTTAACGTATCTCCGACAACCGTTTCCAAATGGGAGAACGGGAGGGGCCTTCCAGACGTTTCCATGCTGGAACCGCTCACGAAGGTCTTTGAGGTAAGTTTCGCCGAGATCATTCTGGGGGAGAGCGGACAGCCGAAAGAGGAAGCAGCGGCGGAACCGATCCTGAGTACGGAAGAAAAAACAGAAGCAGCCATCAAGTCGGTCATCGAGGAATCGATCGTGCAGAAAGAGAAAAAATATCACAAAAGAGTTGTTGCCGTTTCTGTGACGATGCTCTTTCTTTCCGTGGTGTTAGTCTTGTTGGGCTGGTGGGTGCATGCCCATGAAGAGCCCTGGTCGAGGAACCTTTCGCGGCTTGAGCGCGTGGACCGGCAGGGGGCCGAAGATCCGTTTTATCAGGGCGGAAAATGGTATTATCCATACAAACAGATAAACAGTGAGATTTACAAGGCGGTCATGAGGGAACTGGATCCCCATTCTTCCAACCCGGGAGCGGGCGTGGGAACGGTTGGCGAGGTGGTTGCCTACAGCCTAAGTCAGGATAGCAGTGCGTGTTACTATTACAGCACAATGCGCAGAATGTCAGGCGACTGGCTGCTGATGTTCAGGGATGACGGAAACGGCTGGCCGAACGCAGATAATGCCCTGTACCTCTACGGCACGGAGCAAAGTATAACGAATGCGCCTTATTGGCTGACAAAGATAAGATAGAAATAAGATAGAATCAACAGACAGCGTCAATAGCATTTTTGAAGAGATTATGATACACTGGACAGCGAAAAGGCGCAGTAAAGGGACGGAAGAAACGCTCGGGAGGATAGAGATTTGGATGCTGAGAAGACAGGAAAACTGAAGAGATTCCTTGTGCCCGCCGCGATCGTGCTTGTCCTGTGCCTGCTGTGGCTTCTGCTTCGCCCGTATTTTGCCCGCGATGGTCAGAGGTATGACGGCTCAAAGTCCGCACTGCGCTATGAGATCATTGCAGACTGGGAAGCGAAACCGGCAGACCATTTATATGTATATGCGGCCGACGCGCCGGAAGATATGCAGAAACAGATGCTGGAGCGTTACGGCACCGCAGAGAAACTCGCGGCACTTCTTCCTGTGCACACGCCCGAGCATCCGCAGTACCGCGGAGAAGGTAAGGATCCGTATTTTGTTTATCTGATTCGCCGTTTTCGGGACAGGATCAACGGAGAAATATTTGTTTACCCGAACACTTACTCGGGGAAATATGAAATTTCCACTGTCTTTCAGGAGATCGACTGGCAGGGCATTGCGGGATACACCTCCCCGGAAGCGCCGCTGTATCTGTATAAAGAAGGGCTCTGGTACTTCGGTATCATCGGAGACCGCGCCTACTGTCTGACGCTCAGAGAATCTTATCAGGAATCTATAGGCGTAAACACCAAAACAGACAACTTTGTTCCCTATCCCGGCGGGGTAGTCCGGGATGTGCCGATAAACGAAGCGGAATAATCACCCGCATAAGACGGTATCATCAAAGCTGAGAACAGCATTGATCCGATTAACAAGACAAGAGGCTTGCACCGGCAGACGATCCCGCGTATGCAAGCCTCTTTCTTTGATTGATTTGGGTCATCTGCTGGAAAAGCATGGTGAGAATACCTTAAAGTGCAGCCTTAAGATGATATTGACAACAAACCAAACATAAGCTAAGATTTTGGCAGGATATACAATAGATATACAAGGGGGCGAAAACGATGCAGACCCAGGTAAAAGCATGGGGCAACAGCCAGGGCGTCCGGATCTCAAAAGAGGTCCTGCAGGCGGCTGCCATATCGGTAGACGATACACTGGACATCAAGGTGTCCAACGGTATGATCGTGCTGGTCAAGCCGTTCCGGCACAAAACACTGGAGGAGCGTGCGGCAGAATATGGCGGGAAGCTTGCCCTGGACGGCGAATTTGACTGGGGCGAACCGATTGGAAGAGAGGTCTGGTAATGAAGCAAGCACTCCACCAGGGCGATATTCTGAAGATCGAGAGCGTCAGACTGCCCGTTCTTGTCGTGAGCAAGGACTTCTTTAATCAGACAGGGGAGATCATAGCCTGCCCTGTATACCCGGCCGGTGAGGCAGGGCCTTTGCACATCCCCGTCCGTACTGAGCGGGCAGAGGGCCTGGTCCAGTGTGAAAAGCTGACGCTGCTGGACCTGAACGTGAGAGGCTGGACGAAAACAGACAGGATCCGGATGGAAGACGTGATCAATATTACAGATGCTATCCAGGGAATATTCGACTATATCTGAGATGACGCAGAGAAGAACTCAAAAACGCACAGGAGGTGGGCCCGTGCGTTTTGTTTTTATGCGATTTCTGAAGAAGGAAAACCTAATCTGTCACGATCTTCAGGTTATCGATAATCCTGATATTGGTCTCGTGGGGGAGATGGCTGCTCATTATTCCTTCCTTGCTCTTGGGCGCGCTGATCACTCCTTTGTCGGAAAAATGGACGAGGACAGCGGCATACGGAGGTCACCTGGTCATGTGGGAATGTCTGGCGGTTTTTGCTGTTGTCATGTTGCTGACGACATTTTTTACGGTCTAGACCCGCATGAGAAAAGGCAATACGATACTGTTGTACAGGAAAGGAACATGAATATTCTGGCACTGTTAGATCTCCCGACCAGGGGAAAATATTGGTATGACGGGCAGCTGAAAGAAGAAAAATAATTTCAGAAAAATCAGACAGGGGGCGGTTCTTCCGTCCCCCTGTCTTACTGCTTTGTTAATCCAGCTCCCTTACCCCGGTGTACAGTTCGTAATACCGCCCTTTCATGGCGAGGAGCTCTTCATGCGTGCCGCGCTCGATGATCTCGCCCTGCTCCAGTACCATGATGGCGTTCGCATTGCGGACGGTGGAGAGCCGGTGCGCGATCACGAAGGTGGTGCGGTCTTTCATCAGGCGGTCCATGCCGTGCTCGATATGCCGCTCGGTACGGGTATCGACGGAAGATGTCGCTTCGTCCAGCACGAGGATCGGGGCCTTGGAGATCGCGGCCCGCGCGATG
Organism: uncultured Lachnospiraceae bacterium; assembly: GCA_902803355.1. Taxonomy (GTDB): domain Bacteria; phylum Bacillota; class Clostridia; order Lachnospirales; family Lachnospiraceae; genus UBA6987. The sequence goes on from CADCPP010000154.1 coordinate 4,102, forward strand.
TTTAAGAGCTGGCGCTGGCCCTGGGAAAGGTTCGTGCCGTCGCCCTCGATCACGGTATCGTAGCCTTCGGAAAGGCGCATGATAAAGCTGTGCGCAGAGGCGGTCCGGGCCGCCTGCTCGACCTCTTCATCGGTGGCATCCAGCCGGCCGTAGCGGATGTTCTCCCGCACGGTGCCGGTAAAGAGGTGGGTGTCCTGCAGGACCATGGCGATCTTGCTGCGCAGCTCGTCACGCTTCATCTCTTTCACTTCCACGCCGTCGATGGTAATAGAGCCCTCTTCGATATCGTAGAAGCGGTTCAGCAGATTGGTGATGGTGGTCTTGCCGGCGCCGGTGGAGCCCACGAAGGCGATCTTCTGGCCCGGTTTGGCGTACACATTGATATGCTTCAGGACCGTCTTCTCCGGCACGTAGCCGAAGGAGACGTCGTTCATGATCACATAGCCCTTCATGGCGGACATATCCGCGGCGTCCGGTTTATCCGGGCTTTCCGGCTCGGCATCCATCACGTCAAAGACACGCTCCGCGCCGGCGATGGCGGAGAAGATGGTCGCCATCTGCTGGGAGATCTGGTTGATGGGCATGGAAAACTGACGGGAGTAATTTGCAAAGACCGTCAGACCGCCGGGAGAAAGCTTGCCGGCCAGGATCAGGATCCCGCCGATGCCGATGGTCACGGCGTAGGAGATCTGGGAGGTGTTGCCCATGAGCGGGCCCATCACGCCGCCCCAGAACTGCGCCCGGAACTGTTTTTCCCGCATGTCGCCGTTCAGCTGCCCGAATTCTTCCGCGCAGGTTTCTTCATGGTTGAAGACCTTGACGACCTTCTGACCGCTTACGGTCTCTTCAATGTAGCCGTTCACGGCACCGAGGGCCGCCTGGTTCGCGCTGTAGTATTTCCGCGAGCGTCTGGCGATCGCCAGGCCGCCGAAGAGGAAGATGGGCACGAAGACCACCACGACCAGCGTCAGCAGCCAGCTTGTCGTGATCATGAAGATCAGCGTGCCGACCAGAGTGACGATGCCGGAAATGATGGAGATCAGCGAGTTGTTCAGCATGGCATCGATATTGTCGATGTCGTTCGTGAAGCGGGACATGATCTCGCCGGTGGGGTGACCGTCAAAGTACTTTAACGGCAGCTTCTGCAGCTTGTCAAAGAGGTCGTCGCGCATCTTTTTCAGCACGCTCTCCGTGATGGTGATGCCGATGCGGCTCATCACGTAGTTCATGAGCGCGGACAGGCCGTAGACCGTCCCCATCATGATCATGGCGGCAAGCAGGTACTGCATAACGCTTCCGCCGCCCGTAATGCCGGTCAGAAATGCGTCGATCTTCTGCGAGATGGCGTTCAGGTTCGTGGCGATATCCGGGTTGACCGCCTTGGAGAGCTTGTCGATGACCGGCGCCATCATATAGGAGCCGACCAGGGAAAAGAGCGAGCTGATCAGCATGCAGAATGCGACAAGCACGATGAGCGCCCGGTAACCTTTCAGATACGACAGGATGCGTGCCACGGTCCTGCCGCTGTTTTTACTTAGGACTTCCTTCCCTGCGCCTCGGGCAGCGCGTCCGCCGGGACCGCCCGGCATCCTTCCTTTGGCGCTGCTGTTGTAGCGGGCCTGCAGTTCTTCTAATGACCGTGCCATCTTACGCCTCCTTTCTTTCCGCCTGCGATTCGCAGATCTCGCGGTAAGCTTCATTTGAGGCGAGCAGCTCGTCATGAGTTCCGAGGCCGCTCACGGCGCCGTCATCCATCACCAGGATCAGATCCGCGTCGCGCACGGAACTGATGCGCTGGGAGATGATGATCTTGGTGGAGTCATTCAGTTCGTTATGGAACGCCTGACGGATCATGGCCTCGGTCGCGGTATCCACCGCAGAGGTCGAGTCGTCCAGGATCAGGATCTTCGGCTTCTTTAAGAGGGCGCGGGCGATGCACAGACGCTGCTTCTGGCCGCCGGAGACATTGGTGCCGCCCTTATCCAGCAGGGTGTCGTAGCCGTCCTTGAAGGTGTCCACGAACTTCGCAGCCTGCGCGTATTCCGCGGCCTGACGGAGTTCTTCATCTGTGGCATCCTCATCGCCCCAGCGCAGATTGTCGGCAATGGTTCCGGAGAACAGCGTGTTGTTCTGCAGCACCATGGAGACGCCGTCGCGCAGATTCTTCAGGGTGTAGTCCTTTACGTTCCGGCCGTCTACCAGCACGCTGCCCTCGTCCGGATCGTACAGGCGGGGGATCAGGGAGACGAGCGTTGTCTTGCCGCAGCCGGTGGAACCGGTGATGCCGAGCGTGATCCCGGCGGGGATCTTCAGATCGATATGCCGCAGCACCGGATCGGGGCTGTCCTTGTAATAGCGGAAGGTCACGCCCTTAAACTCCACGCTGCCTTTTTCGACCCGGAGCGAAGGATCGGCGCTTTCCGTGTCTGTGATATCGCTTTTTTCATCCAGAACTTCAAGGATACGGCGGCCGGAAGCCAGCGCGCGGGAGGAGAACATCAGCATGAAGGAGACCATCATCAGGGAGGACAGGATCGGCGTCGCGTAGGTGATGAAGGCGGACAGATCGCCCGCCGGCATATCGCCCTTCAGCACGATGGGGCCGCCGGTCAGTATCAGTGCGATGATCGTACCGTACATGATGGCCGTCATCACAGGCTGGATAAAGATCATGACCTTGACGGCGCCGATCTTGGCGTCTTTCAAGTCCTGATTCGCCCTGCCGAATTTTTCGATCTCGAAGTCCTCACGCACGAAGCTTTTGACCACGCGCACGTTCGTCACGTTTTCCCGGACCGTGCTGTTGATGCCGTCCACCTTCTCCTGCATCTTTTTAAAGCGGGGAAAACCCATCTTGATGATGAAGCCGACGGTAAGGAGCAGCAGCGGGATGCTGACCGCAAAGACGGTGGCAAGCGAGGGCCGGAGCGCGATGGCCATGACCAGGGCTGCGATCATCATGCCGGGGGCGCGGAGCATCATGCGGAGCATCATGTTCACGAAGTTCTGCAGCTGCGTGACATCGTTCGTCATGCGCGTGATGAGCGAGCCCGTCTGGAACTTGTCGATGTTCGCAAACGAGAAGGTCTGCACCTTCGCGTAGATATCGGCGCGCAGATCGGCCGCGAAATTGACGGACGCCTTCGACCCGAAGTACGCGCCGCCCACGCCGCCGGCCATCATGATCAGCGCGGTGCCGATCATGAGCGCCATGGTGCCGAGGCTGATGCCGTTTGTCAGCGTGCCGTCATTGGCGGCGTTGATGACATTCGCAAGGAGCTTCGGCATCACGACCTCGCCCACCACTTCGATGATCATGCAGATGGGGCCGAGGATGAACCAGCTCAGGTACGGTTTGATGTATTTAAACCATCGTTTCATTGAGTTCTCCAAAAGACAGTGCTTTGCTTACAGCAGTTCCTTGCCGGCGCCCCAGGCGTCGCCCACTTTCTCGCCGAGCACGAAGTATTTCGCGCGGAATTCGTTGAAGATGAGGGCGTTCAGGCGGTGCGGGCAGACCTTGCCGTCTTCCTTCAGGATGCGGTCCTCGGCAAGCGTATTCACCACGCGCACCACAAAGACATGCAGGCCGCTTTCGTCGTTTACTTCACTGACCAGCTCGCATTCCATGGTAAGGGGGAATTCTTCAATGACGGGCGCGTTCACGCGCTCGCTCTTTACCGCGGTCAGGCCGGTGCGCTCAAACTTGTCTTCCATGGTGTTGCCGGAAGCAATGCCGAAGAAGTCCGCCTCTTTCATATGAGGAAGATCGGCCAGGGCGACCGTGCAGGCCTTGTTTGCGCGAAGATTTTTGGAAGTCTTATGGGTGGAGGTCAGGCAGAGCGCCAGCATGTTGCTGCCGCATTCCATGCCCCAGGCGGCATTCATGACATCTACCTTGCCGTTCTCATCATAAGTGCCGATCATCAGCACGGGCATAGGGAAGATCGCAGCTTTCGGTCCTAAATTCTGTTTCATGGTCAAAGTCTCCTGTACTTGTGATTGATAGGCGGAAAAAACCGGTGTCATGATTATACCTGAATGCGCAGGAAAAGCAAGAGGCCTTTCTGTCAAAGGAGCGCAGCGCTTCCTTGCCGGGGGCTGAATCGATAAGATCTATTGCTATGTTTTCTGTGGTTGTGATACAATTGCTGTGGAGGAATACGCGAGTATCCGACAAAGGAAGAGCCAGAGAAGACGAAAAAGAGGACGCGTCTCTGTCCGGACAGAAAGGAAAAACGATGAACAGACGATTATACAAAGCAGCGGCGCTGCTTTTAGCCACCCTGCTGCTGGCCGCCTGCGGCAAGGCGCCTGAAACGACAGAGGAGACCACCGCTTTCCCGACGGGGAGCGCGGTGGCAACCGAGGCGCCGACAGAGAAAGAGAAAGAGACCGAAACCGGGACGGCGACTTTGCAGGCGGCCTTGTTTGACCCGGATATCCGCTTTAGCGCGGTGGATCAAAGCGGAAACACCATCGATGAGACGGTATTTCAGGACTACGTGATCACCATGATCAATTTCTGGGAGCCCTGGTGCGGCCCCTGCGTCGGGGAGATGCCGGATCTGGAAAAACTGAATCAGGACAGGAAGGACCTGCTGATCCTCGGCGTTTACAGCACGCAGGACGGCGCGGATAAGGTGCTGAAACAGACCGGTGTGACGTACCCGGTCATCACGTACGACAGGGTATTTGACCGCTATCAGACCGGCTATGTCCCGACCACGATCTTTGTGGACCCGGCGGGACATGTGATCGGCGCTCCTTACGTGGGCTCCCGCAGCTATGAGGACTGGAATACGATCATCAAGAACATGATCGGCCATTGATAAGGCGCCTGCGCTCAGGGCAGGAGGCCCCCTGCGGATTGGGGCCTGAAAGGAACAGAAATGAAAAACGCAGGTGCGGAAAAACAAAAGAGAAGCGGAGGCGGGATGGGATGGATCCTCCTTGCCGCCGGCGCTCTGCTTGCCGCGGCCGGACTTCTGCAGGGGCAGTATGCGCAGGTGCTGGCCAAGGCCGTAAGGATCTGTCTGGAGTGTGTCGGCATTGGATAAGATCAGCCTGAATAAAAAACGCATGGGCATCCAGGCGGCTGCCGCCCTGCTGCAGAACGCGAATTTCAGGGGCTTTTTCACCGGCCGCATCAGTGAAAATGCCGCAAAAGGCGTGTGCGTGCCCGGCCTGAACTGCTATTCCTGCCCGGGCGCCGTGGGTGCCTGTCCGCTTGGCGCGCTGCAGAGCTTCCTGGGCTCAAGGCCTTTCAGGATCCCCTACTATGTGGTGGGGCTGCTCGTCTTTTTCGGCGCCCTGCTCGGCCGCGCAGTCTGCGGCTTTCTCTGCCCTATGGGCTGGATCCAGGAGCTGATCGGCCTCGTCCCCGTCCCGAAAAAGAACCGCTTCAAGCTGGATCAGCCGCTGCGGAAGCTGAAATACCTGGTGCTGGCGGCGACGATCATCCTGCCCTTCTTTGTGGCCCGTACGCCGTTTTTCTGCAAATATCTCTGTCCTTCGGGGACAACAGCCGCACTGTTTCTCGCAGCGGCGGACAGCGCGGTGAGAGGCCTGCTCGGAAAGCTGTTTTCCTGGAAGCTGGCGGTCCTGATCGCGATCGTCCTTCTCTGCCTCTTCATCTGGCGCCCCTTCTGCAAGTATCTTTGCCCGCTCGGCGCGTTTTATGGCTGCTTTAACCGCTTTGCCCTTTACCGGGGGAGCATTGATGAAAATGCCTGCATCCGCTGCGGAAAATGCGCGGGCGCCTGCCGCATGGGCGTGGATCCCGTGAAAAACATCAACAGCGCCGAATGCATCCGCTGCGGCGACTGCGCGAGGGTCTGCCCGGCAGGGGCGATCCGCCTCGGCTTTACAGCAGGGCGGAACTATGGTATAATAAACCACGTCACCGAGGGAAAGGCTGAAGAAACGCAGCCAAAGCATGCCGGATGATCCGTCCCGCGGCCCTGAAAAGCCCGGACATCCGTTTCCTCCCAGGGGACATTTTGGATCGCCGAAAGGAGAAGTAGTATTATGGCGGAGATCAAAATCACAAACGCTAATTTCGAGGAGGAAGTCCTTAAGTCGGAGCTTCCCGTCCTGGTGGATTTCTGGGCGGCCTGGTGCGGCCCCTGCCGTATGCTGGCACCGGCTGTGGCGCAGATCGCGGCAGAATGCGAAGGTAAGGTGAAGGTCGGCAAGGTGAACGTGGACGAAGAACCCGAGCTCGCGCAGCGCTTCGGGATCATGAGCATCCCTACCGTACTGGTCTTCAAGGACGGCAAGAAGACGGAGCAGTCGATCGGTCTCGTTCCGAAGGAAAAGCTGCTCGCACTGCTGAAATAAGCTGCCGCGCAGCCGCATTTCGGCGCGGCCTCGCAATCTCGGAATCGTTCAAATAACCTCTTGACATATCGGTCTATCAATGATAGACTGACCTTGTCAGGAGGTTTATTGTTAATAGACCATCGTAAAAGCCAAAAACCTTGCAAAAATGAGGCAATCAGACCGATACAGCCCCATGATAAGGAGATCCGCCATGAGTGATTACAAACTGGGTGAAGTGGAAACGCGTTTTGCCGAACTGATCTGGGAGAACGAGCCCCTTAGCTCGGGCGAGCTCGTGAAGCACTGCGCCGAGAAGCTCGGCTGGAAGAAATCCACGACCTATACCGTATTAAAGAAGCTTTGCGACAAGGGGTATTTCCGCAATGAGGATGGCGCCGTGACGTCGCTGATTTCCCGCGAAGGAATGCAGGCACAGGAGAGCCGCCGCTTTGTGGAGGATACCTTCGGCGGGTCGCTGCCGGCATTTTTCGCAGCCTTTACCTCGGAAAGAAAATTGTCTGATAAGGAGGTCGCGGATATCCGGCGGATGATCGATGCTTACGGGAAGGAGGCATCAGAATGATCAGCAAATGCTTCCTGCTGGCGATAAAGCTGTGCCTTTCCGCCAGCATTGTGACCGGCGTGGTCCTGCTGCTGCGGCCTTTCCTGAAGAAGGCGCCGCGGGCGATCACCTGCGCGCTGTGGATCCTCGTAGGGCTGCGCCTTGTGATCCCGGTCCTGCCCGAAAGCAAGGTCTCTGTGATCCCGGAGGCGGTCTCGGGCGGCAAAGCCGTGGAAGCGCTGGAAAAGCAGTACGTGGAAGAAACGACAAAGATCTGGGAAACCCGGAACGAAGCTCTCTATAAAGAGATCACCATGCGGTATCAGGACATGCCGGTCTATCAGGAGGCGGGACAGAACTACGTTGTGGTCGCGGCGCCGGCAGCTTCCTTAGCCGACCCCTCTTTGGCGCCTTCCGCCGCTTTGTATACCCCGCCGAAAACCTTCGGAGAGTCGGTAGTCCCGGGCCTTTCCGCAGTATGGATCATCGGCGCCGGCGTGATGCTGCTCTATATGATCGGCAGCTACCTGAAGATCCGAAAATGCCTCGGTGCATCGATCCTTAAGGAGCCGGGGGTCTATCTCAGCGACGAGATCAGTTCTCCCTTCATTCTGGGCCTTGCCCGTCCGCGCATCTATCTGCCCAGTTCTCTCGGCGAGCAGGAGACGGCCTTTGTCCTGGCTCACGAGCGTGCGCACCTTAAGCGCGGCGACCAGATCTGGAAGCCGCTCGGCTTCGTGCTCCTGGCCGTTTACTGGTTCAATCCGCTGCTCTGGCTCGCGTATTTCCTGCTCTGCCGGGATATTGAGAGCGCCTGCGACGAGAAGGTCATCCGGGAGCAGAGCCCTGCCTACCGCAAGGCCTATTCCGAAACGCTTCTTGCGCTGAATATCCGCGAGAAGGCCGTCAGTGCCTGCCCTCTTGCTTTTGCGGAAAACGGTGTGAAATCCCGCATCAAAAGCGTTCTCAGCTATAAAAAGCCCGCGTTCTGGCTGCTTGCCGTTGCGCTTATCGTCAGCCTTATCGCCGCCGGCTGCGCCCTGACCGATCCGTCAAAAAAGGAAGGCGCGGTGACACCGCAGAGCGGCAAATACCACCTTGTGAAGAATGATCAGGTCCTGAACGGCCATCTGCGCTTTGATTTTGAGAAAATGACGTTCTATTTTGGCCAGCACTCTGCGTCAGTCAAAAGCTGGTATCAGGGCGGCATGTTTATTGAAAACGGTCTTCTATATGCCGTGGACAACAGCGGTTATATTCCGGACGGTTTCGTTCCGGACCGCGGCGATATGGAGAAGAGGATCAGTGACCGATCCAATGCACGCTTCATTTTCAGGATCGTTGACGGAGGGACCCTGGAATACCTTGCCTCCGGGTCAGACCCGCTGGAACTAAACAGCACGCCTTTTGCGGATAAGGATATCCTCGTCCTGCGGGAGGAAGCTGTCATGGGCGGGCTCGGTGATCTTGCACGTCAGAAGATCGAGGCATCCTTCCCCTCCGACGAAAACGGCGGGCCGATCTATCCGGACGACTATGCAGGAAACTACCCGGACGGAAAGAACCTGGTCCTGTGCCTTAAGGATCCAGACGAAGCTGCGATCAGGCGGTATCTGGAGATCGCCTCCGGCTTTGAGGATTCGGTTCATATCAAGGCGGTCAGCCATTCGTACAATGAGCTGATGCAGATGCTCCGGGAAACGGCGGCTGAACTGCTCGCGGATAAAGTCCAGGTCAACCTGTACAGTGTCGATGTGGAGAATAACGGCTTGCATATGGGGGTATCGGGGCCCTATGTGCAAACGGTCCGCGCACGGCTGCAGGAAAAATATCCGGATGTTCCTTTCACGGTGACCGAGGCGGGACCGGTCTCATTTGATCTGCCCGAGACGGAACCGGCTCAGACGTCTGAAGCAGGCGGCGATGGACCCGGCAAGATCTCGACCGAAGGGA
>CADCPP010000155.1 GCA_902803355.1 uncultured Lachnospiraceae bacterium
CGCTCCGGGTGCGCGATGTGCATGTACAGTTTATCGTCCCAGTCAAGGCTCACGTCGCAGCCGATGCGGCAGTAGTCGACGAGCCCGAAGGCCGGCATGAGCGGCACGCCGCAGCCGAGGATGAGGGCGTTTCCGCACCACTTCCGCAGCATTTCCAGCGCCCGGCGCATGCGTGCGGCGCGGGTCTCCTTTTCATTTCCGAAGCAGGCCGCTCCGTAGAGGAAGTCCAGCTTTAAGAGGTCAAAGCCCCAGTCTTCTACTGCCTGACGCACGCACTTCTCCACGTAAGCCATGGCGTCTTCATTGTCAATATCCAGCGCATAAAAGCCGCTCCAGTTGGAGCCGCACTTCCAGGGCTTTCCGTCTTTCTGGTAGAACCAGTCCGGATGTTCCTGAAAGACCGAGGATTTTTCTTCTGCGACGAACGGTGCCATCCACAGACCGGCCCGGAAGCCGTCCGCATGGATGATCCCGGCCATCCGCTTCATGCCGCCCGGGAATTTTTCCGCGGATGCCTCCAGCCAGTCGCCGATATACGGCTCCCAGCCATCGTCGATCTGGAAGAGATCACCCGGCTCAAAAATGCTTTTGCAGCCTTCCAGGGTCTTCAGGATGCCTTCTTCGTTAATATCCTGATAGCGGTCATACCAGCTGCTGTAGCCATACAGTTTCGGGATCTCCCGCTTTTCCATGCCCATGGCCTTAAACCACGCGGCAAAGACCTCCTCGAGGCCCCCTTCGGCGGTAAAGAGGTCAAAGGCACGGAAATCCCCTTCCACCTTCAGGCCTTCCGCATCCTTTGTGATCACCAGCTCACGGCGCAGCACATCGTAGGAAAAGACGGTGTAGCCGAAGCTTTCGTCCAGCGAGGCGAAGAGACGGTAGGTCTCCCCCTTTCGGAACCAGCACCAGGAATAGCCGTGGAAGCGGCCGCGCAGGAAGGAATACTTCGCAAAGAAGGCGTCGCCGTAGCGATCCAGCGAGAAGGTATTCAGCAGATTCTGCGGCAGATGCCCCGTCCCGTACATGCGCTGCGCGGGCAGCCACTCGGGGGTATAGGTCCAGCTCTGATAGCCGTTAAAGACCATGCCCTCGGGCGGAGCGATCTTCACCACCGCTTTTGCTTCTTTCACCGTACCGCTGAACGGTCCGTGGATATGCACTACCCCGTTCCACTCGGCGGTGCCGGTCATTCCGTTAACGGTCCAATCAAGCTTCACCGCGTTTCTCCTTTAATTGCTCGCCGATCTCCGCCATCTTCGCGTCAGTCAGCTTGAACTTCTTCCCGAAGAAGAAAAATACTGCGATCAGAGTCAGAATGGGCAGGACGGTCATGAGCAGACGCAGGCCGGTAATGGTCGAGGCGCTCTGCACCGCGATCTCGCCGGTATCCTCGGTGTTGCCCACAAGGCCGATCAGGTCAAGGCCGATACCGGTCAGGAACACCGCAACGCCGGAAGCCAGCTTGACCACGAAGGTCTGCATGGAGAAGATGACGCTCTCTTCTCTGCGGCCGGTCTGCAGCTCGCCGTAGTCGACGGAGCCGGACAGGAACACGGTCGTCAGAACGCTCAGGATACCGTTGGCCAGGAAGACCAGGATGCCCGGAACAAGCAGCACATACAGGTTGCTTGCAAAGCCCACGAAGACCAGGCCGAGCAGGATGGCGTAGCCCGCAAGCGCAAGGCCCACCGCGATGCGGAAGATTTTTTCGTTTGCGATCTTTCTTGCGCGCAGCAGCGGATAGACCAGCATCATGCCCACGATCTGGAAGGCGCCGCCCACCGTGGAGAAGAGCGTGTAGCTGCCCTTCCAGCCGGCGCCGCCGAAGTCATATTTGAAGAAGTAGATGATGAAGTTCGAGGTCAGGTACAGGGCCATATTGACCATGACGATGGTCAGCACGACGGTCAGTGCCTGATCGTTGTGGAACAGCGCGCGGAACATCTCCTTCACGCTCACGTTTTCCATCTTGGTCTCGCGTTCCTTCACGTTCAGGCAGCAGACAAGCTCCGTAATGATGAAGATCACGGCTACGATGAGTGCCACATAGCGGAAGCCCGTGCGTTCGCTGTCGCCGCCGAGAAGCTGCACGGCCATCATGGTGCCCATGGCCATGATCGCGGCACCGATGCCGGCGCAGGTACGGCCGACGACCGAGAGGTTTTCGCGTTCTGCCTGCGTATCGGTCAGGGCGGGGAGCATGCTCCAGTAAGGGATATCCATCATGGTATAGGTGACGCCCCACAGGATGTAAACAACGCTGAAGAAGACCATCATCTTGCTTTCCGGCATGACCGGCGCGGCATACAGTGCATACAGGACCAGCGCGTTCAGCACTGTTCCGGAGAAGAGCCAGGGACGGAAGCGGCCCCATTTCGTCTTCGTCTTGGCGACCAGGATCCCCATGAAGGGATCGTTCAGGGCGTCAAAGACCCTCGCGATCATCAGGATCGTACCGACGAAGGAAGCGCTCAGGCCGATGATATCCTGGTAGTAATACAGAACATAGTTTGCGGACAGTGCGTAGACCATGTCCTTGCCGACCGCACCGATACCATAGGCAATCTTCTTGCCAGTTGTCATTTTCATATGTTATTCCTCCCGGCCCCGCAGGGCACAATTACAAATCATATTATATAAGAGGCCGGAGCAAAATGCAAGGATAACCTTGCCTCCCCCGACACGCTCTCCCCCGTCATCAGTGACCGCCTATGCTACTGCGATGGCAGTCTGCCTGCCCGCTCCCCGGCATAAGGCCGTCCGGATGACGGTACATGCGCCGGAGAGCGCAGGCTCCGGATAAAAACCGCGCTATCCTCTGCGCGGTTTTTACCGAGGTTCAGCGAAAATGCATCCGGCATTTTCGCGGTTCACGAGGTTTCCGGAAAGCCTGCGTGAAGCCGGCGCATTCGTACCGTCCCGGGCGGTCCGCCTGTCGGGGAAGGGCAGCAGCTGCAGCGCAGCGGCACTGCCTGTCGCATTCTCTTTTCCCTTTACATTTTGCGCAGAAATGGTACAATATCTGCAGCAAAGGATGAACGAAACCGCAGCATGATTTCATCGTTTCCGGAGGTTTTTTATGGAAGAACAGAGCTATATTGCGCGGACCAGCGGTCTGAAAACAAAGGATTATCTCGGCTATGCCATGGTGGATGCCGCGGGCTGTCTTGTCTTTGCCCTCGTCACCACCCTGCTGCAGAAATTCTACACCGATATCTTCCACCTGAGCCCGCTTTTCATCATGTTCATGTTCGTGATCGCGCGCGTCTGGGATGGCATCAACGACCCGATCATGGGCCGCATTGCGGATACCGTAAAGCCGGGCAGGCTCGGCCGCTACCGCAAATGGATCCTCATCGCGGCGCTGCCTCTTGCTGTTTCCGCAGTGCTGATGTTCTTAAAACTGCCGGGCATCGGTGAAGAAGGGCACGGCTTCATTACCTCCCTGTATGCGACGGTGACCTATATCTTCTTCGGCATGGCCTATACCGTGCTGCAGATCCCGTACGGCTCCCTGGCCTCGGTCGTCACCACGGACGCGCACGAGCGCAGCCAGCTGTCGGTGTGGCGTTCCATCGGCGCGGCAGCCGGCTCCATTCCGGTTCTGCTGATCGCAAGCTTTGCTTATGCGGACCGTCTTGATGCAGCCGGAGGCAAGGTGATCGGTGAGAACGGCAAGGTGATCACCGACATGCAGTACGGGCCGGTCATCGCCGGCGTCGTGATCATGGCGGTCTGCTCCTTTATCATGCTGATCGTCGCCTTTTTCCTGAACAAGGAACGCGTAAAGACCAAGCCCCAGGCCAAGCAGCCCGGCGCTGCAAAGAAGGCCATCGCCCTGCTCTTTAAAAACCGGGCCTTTGTGGTCATCACCATGGTCTCCATGCTGCTCCTTGCCGGCCAGATGTTCACGCAGAGCTTTTATACCTATCTGTTCAACGACTATTTTCACGCGAACTGGATGAACCTCGCCACGCAGGCCTGCACCTATTCGCCCATGCTGCTCTTTATGTTCTTCCTGCCGAAGCTGACCAGAAAGCGCGGCAAAAAGGAAGTGACGATGGTGGGTATGACGCTTGCCGCCGCCGCGAATCTCGTTCTTTTCCTCCTGCGCGGCATGGAGCCTTCCGTACTCATGTGGATCTTCCTGCTCATGAATCTTGTGAGCGGCTTCGGCCTGACCACGCTGGTCATGCAGCTGTGGGCCATGGTCGCCGACGCGATCGACGATATCGAGGTCAAGACCGGCAGCCGGGATGACGGCACAGCCTGTTCGGTCTTCAATGTGTTCCGCAAGGTCGGTCAGGTGCTGGCCGCCATCTGCGTGAACGGCGCCCTGCTCGGCATGGACTACAAGTATGAAAAGGGCGCGGTGCAGACGCTGGCCAACCTGAAGGTGATGTACGATCTGGGCACGCTGATTCCTGCCATCATGTTCGGCGTCATGGCCGTTTTGCTGCTCTTCTTCTATCCGCTGTCCCGTAAAAAAACAGAAGAGCTTCAGCTCCGCAAGGAGGAGAAGCTCAAAGAAGACGTGGAAGACGGCCGAGTAGAGATCTGAAGCCGTATTCCGAATTCACACAAGCAGCATCCGGTCGTTGTTCATGGCTCTTCCGGATGCTGCTTTAAATTTTTCCAGAAGATCCGGGACCGTAAGGTGTTTTCTCTCTTCTCCGCTCACGTCGTAAATGATCCGGCCGCGGTCCAGCATCAGCGTGCGGCTGCCAAGATCGAGCGCCGACTGCATGTCATGCGTGATCATCAGGCAGGTCAGCGCGTTCTCGCTGACCACTTTTTTCGTCATTGACAGGATCTTTTCCGCCGCGGCGGGATCAAGCGCCGCCGTGTGTTCATCCAGCAGCAGAAGCTTCGGCGGATCGATCGTAGCCATGAGAAGCGTGAGTGCCTGTCTCTGCCCGCCGGACAGCAGGCCCACCGGCTCATCCAGGCGGTCCTCCAGCCCCATATCCAGCTCAGCCAAACGCTCGCGAAAGCGCCTTCGCTCCGCCCTGCCGATCCGGGAGAGCCAGGTTCCGTGCCCTGCCGCGAGCGCAAGGTTTTCTTCGATCGTCATGTTCGGCGCCGTGCCGCGCAGCGGATCCTGAAACAGCCTTCCGATATGGAAGGCTCTTTTGTATTCCGGCTGGAGGGTGATGTCCTCACCGCCCAGCAGGATCCGTCCGGAATCGGTCATGAAGCTGCCGCAAACAGCGTTAAACAGCGTGGATTTTCCCGCGCCGTTCGCACCGATCAGCGTCATAAACTCTCCTTTTTTCACTTCGAGCGAGATATCATCCAGCGCGGTCCTTTTATTGGCCGTTCCCGCATCAAAGACCTTGCAGACATGTTCAAGCTTCAGCATCACCGGCCTCCTTTCTCTGTGCAAAGCGGCGCCTGATCAGCGGCAGCTGCGCCTTTACGTAAGGAAGCGCAATGGTCAGCACGACGATGGCCGCCGCCACGAACTTCAGCATGAAGGCCGGAAGGCGGAAGCGCAGGGCTGCCGTGTAGACCAGGCGGAACAGCAGGGCGCCGAGCACCGCGCCGCAGATCCGAAGCGGCATGCGCCGTCTCTTCCCGAAGAACGCGCCGCCGATGAGGAGGGAAGCAAGCGCCACCGTGACCATGCCCGAGCCGATATCGATATTCACGGACTTCTGCGCCTGCGCGAGCAGGCAGCCGGAAAGCGCCGTGACCGAGCCGGAAAGGCACAGACCGATGAGGGTCGTCTTGGCCGGATCGATCGAAGAGGAGCGGACCATGTCCGGATTGTCGCCGCTGGCCCGGATGGCAAGGCCAAGGCGCGTCCGCAGAAACAGGGCAAGCAGCGTCCCGACCGCAAGGACGGCTATAACAGCCACGCAGAGCTTCTGCGATCCGGCGAGCGGCGTTGCGGCAAGATGCGCCTCCATGCGGGTAAAGACCGTTTCCGTCTTATTCATATTGAGGAGCGAGCTGCCGCCCATCACCGCGATATTCACGGAATAGAGCGCCGTATTGACCGCGATGCCGGACAGCAGGCTGTTGATCCCAAGCTTTGTCTGCAGAAAGCCCGTCACAAGGCCGGAGAGCATGCCCGCGCCCATAGCGGCAAGGATCGAAAGGTAAGGGTGGCCGCTGATGGCCACGACTGCGCCCACGGCCGCGCCGAGCGTAAAGCAGCCGTCCGTAGACAGATCGCATACATTCAGCATGGAGTAGCTTAAGAACAGCGCCAGTACCGTCAGCGAGCTGATGAGGCCGAGCTCCGCCGCCGTCTGCAGCAGGGGAAGAAGATCCGCCATGACCGCTCTCCTTTCAGAACGATTCCGCGGTCGTGATCGGCTGCACCTTGGTGCAAAACGGCGAAAAGATGGCCGCGATCTCATCATAATCAAGGCCAAGTGCCTTGCAGGTCTCGGTATTGATAGTGGCAATGCCGTTGTCAAAGGTCTTGACCGCCGTCGCCGCCGGATCTGCACCGTTCACCAGGATATCAAAGACCATATCCGCCGTCGCCTGCCCAAGCTGCGCATAGTCCACGCCGAAGCCGAGGAAGGCGCCGTTTAAGGCAAAGGAATCCGCCCCCGCGTAATGCGGGATGCCCGCCTCTGCCAGGATCTCGTAGATTGACAGCTCCGCCTGCATGACCGTATTGTCGGACGGTGTGAAGACCGCGTCCACGTGGTCGCTCACCATAGCCTGCGCAGCCAGAATGATCTCGTCCACATTGGTCCCTGTGTGCTCCACGGCCCTGATCCCGCGGCTGCTTAAGAAGGCCTTTGCCGCAGCAATAGCCGCCGTGGAGGCATCCTGCCCGAGATCATAGAGCAGGCCGACCGAGGAGATCTCCGGGTCCGCCGCCAGCATCATGTTCAGGATCGTTTCCGTATCGAGGGCATCCGAAGTCCCGGTGATATTGGCGCCGGGCGCTTCCATGGAATCGGCAAGCCCTGCGCCAACAGGATCCGATACCGCGGCAAACACCACAGGTGAGCTGCTTCCCTCCGCCGCGCTCTGCATCAGGAGCGCAGTCGGCGTGGCCACCCCGACCATCAGGTCAACATGGTCGGCCTGGAAGTTGGCAATGATCTGGCTGATCACGTTCGCATCGGCGCCGCCGTTATCGTAATCGACGGTAAAACTGATGCCGTTTTGCCGCCCGAGCAGGTCCAGCCGCGCGCGGATGTTTTCCACGATCTGATTTAAGGAGGCATCATCCACATAGTTGCAGATGCAAACGCGGAAGCTTTTTGCCGCTTCTGCGGAGGATGAAGCCTGAGAAGAGCCGTCCGCAGCCGTTCCGCAGGCCGCAAGAGACAAGGCAAGCAGACAGGTAAGTACAAAAGCAAGGATCTTTTTCATGATGGTTTTCCTTTCCGAATATGGTTTCGCATCGTTTGTGTCTTCGGTTCGGAAGGTCCGCCATCGCCTGGTAAGAAGGATCATGACCGCGCCTTTCTCCGGATCCGGGAAATAAAAAAACCCGCCCCGGCAAATCATTTGCTGGGACAGGAATGATCCTGCGGTGCCACCCGGCTTGGCGCTTCTGCGCCCTCTCTGTGCATACTGACATATGCCGGCCTTTGATCACGGAGCGCCCTCTCCGTCTCGCATACTCCGGTCACCCGTTTCCGCTCGCCCTCAGAAGTCCATTCGGTCCTGTTTTCCCTGCCGCGCTCTCAGCACCCGCGGCTCTCTGTAGGGGAAGGCATCAGGATCTACTCACTCTTCCTCAACGGTTTTCGCCATGATATCACGCATTTTTTCTCTTGTCAAGAACTTTTTAACGGTCAATATTTCGCTTCGCAAGACTTTTTCACGCTTTTGCCCGCATCCCGCCGGCAGAGGACAGGTTACGGCCTATCTCCTGCCGCAGGAACCGCTTCAAACCAGACCGGAAGATCTTCCGGCGCGCAGTGGATCGTGACGCTGCTGCCGCCTTTAAGGATCTCTCCCTCGCCTCTAAGCCGCCAGGATACCGGCTGCGATACCCGCTCAGGCAGGCGCACGCTTACCGTCTTTGCGCCTTCATCAAACACAGGACAGGCCAGGATCTCGTCTCCAAAGAAGAAGCAGTCTGCCTCCGGATCAGCCGAAGGATCCACTAAAAAGACGGGATAGATGAGCGGCTCGTTTCTTTCCTGCGCACGCCGCATCTGCGCGGTAAGGTAGGGCAAAAAGCGCTCGCGCAGCGCAAAGAGGCGCTGCACGGCAGGCATCAGCTCGGGGTAGAGCCAGGGCATGGTGGACGGCTCGCCTGCCTTCCAGGAGTGCAGCACAAAGCGCGGCATAAAGATGCCGTACTGCAGCCAGCGCAAAAACAGCTCCGGCTCCGGACGCGGCCCGGAAAAGCCGCCGATATCCTGTCCGAAAAAGGCAAAGCCGGACAGCGCCATGGTCATGGCCTGCCTGTGATTAAAGCGCAGCTCGCGGAAGGAGGTGAAATTATCGCCGGTCCAGGTCGTCGCCACGCGCTGCATGCCCGGCATGGCCGCGCGCGAGACAATAAACGGGACCTCTCCTTTTCGGTATCCGCCGGAAAAAAGGCTTGCTTCCCGGCTTGCGCGGCTCATCAGATAGGCAAAGAGTGGGCGGATCTGCCGCGCGGGGACCTCCTGCCCAAAGCCGCAGGCGTAAACGTCCTTATCCCAGACATCGTATTCGTTGTTGTCGTTCCAGATGCTGCGGTATCCCTTCTCCACAAGCTGTCTTCTCACGCAGCCCACCCAGAAATCATAAGCCACGGGATTGGTGAAGTCCAGATAGCTCGCCATTCCGCCCCAGAAGGGGAAAAGCGCCGGCTTCCC
>CADCPP010000156.1 GCA_902803355.1 uncultured Lachnospiraceae bacterium
GGTGATCTCGCGGATCAGCTGATCCAGCTCGGCGGCCGAGCAGCTGTCCGGCACTTCAATGTGAATGGACCCGTTCCAGTTGTCCGGCCCGTAATTGTTCAGCACCAGATCGTAAGCTCCGCGCACCTGAGGAAAGCTGATCACGGTATCCCGGATGGCTTTCGCAAGCTCGGCATCGTTCCGCTCGCCCAGGATCTGCGAGATGGTGTCCCGGAGCATCTCGATGCCGGACTTGATGATCACGAGCGAGATCACGGCGCCGAGCCAGGCCTCCAGAGAGAGGCCGAAAAGCAGATAGATGGCGGCGGCGACCAGGGTGGAGGCGGAGATCACGGAGTCCAGCGTGGCATCCTCTCCGGAGTTGATCAGGGAGTCGGAATTCACCTTTTCTCCGACGGATTTCACATAGCGCCCGAGGACGATCTTCACGACCACTGCGACACCCACGATGATCAGGGAGACCGTACTGTAGTCCGGCGTTTCCGGGTGAAGGATTTGCTTGACTGATTCCACAAAGGACGTGATGCCGGCGTACAGTACGATCACGGAAATGATCATGGCGCTCAGGTATTCGATCCGCCCGTAGCCGAAGGGGGGCTTCTTGTCCGGCTCCTTCGCGGCCAGCTTGGTCCCCACGATGGTGATCAGGGAACTGCCGGCGTCGGAAATATTGTTCACCGCATCCAGGGTGATGGCGATCGAGTGCGTGATCACCCCGATCACCGCCTTAAAGGCGGCAAGAAAAACATTGGCAATGATCCCGATGATACTGGTCTTCACGATCGTCTTTTCGCGGGACGTATTCCGGATCTCTGTGGCACTGACTTCTGATGACCTGCTCATCGTTTCTGACCTCCCAAACGATGCATTACAGTTATATTGATGAGTTTTTAAATTGATTTCCGTGAGGACGCATTGTCTTCTCTGGTAAGCAGCGCGGCGCATTCGCAGCTGACGGTCTGAGGGAACATGTCCACGGGCTGAACAAGCTCCAGGCGGTAGCGGCTGCCTTCCTCCTGATCCCCTGCGGTCAGGATCTTCAGATCCCGCGCGAGCGTGGCAGAGTTGCAGGAAACATAGACGATGCGCTCGGGACGGCAGGCAAGTAGCGCCTCAAGCAGGGCGGGATCGCAGCCCTTGCGGGGCGGATCCAGCACCACCACATCCGCAGTTTCCTCCGGGTGCGCCCTGACATAGTCCGGGAAGATCTCTTCGGATTTTCCGACGAAAAAGTCCGCGTTCGTGATGCCGTTTAAGGCGGCGTTCTGCCTTGCGTTTTCAATGGCCGGGGCAACGATCTCCACGCCCTTTACCCGCGCCGCGTGGCGGGCGAGGAAGAGGGAGATGGTCCCGGTGCCGCAGTAGAGATCCCAGACGTTCTCTGTTCCGCCAAGGCCGGCAAATTCCAGGGCCTTTGCGTAAAGGACCTCGGTCTGCGCGGGATTCACCTGGAAAAAGGCAAGAGGAGAGACGCGGAAGGAGAGATCCGCAATGGTCTCCGTAATATACCCCGGTCCGTGCAGGAAAAGGATCTCCTGCCCCAGGATCACATTGGTCCGCGCGGTATTGACGGAAAGCGAGATGTCCGTCATGCCGGGGATCTTCAGCAGGCGCCGCACCAGCTCATCCGCGTGCGGAAGCTTCCGGCCGTTGATGACCAGGCAGACCATCCACTGCCCGCTGCCGCGCGCGTGGCGGATCAGGGCGTGGCGAAGCAGGCCGCTGCCGCTTTCCTCGTCATAGGGCGCGATGTGAAATTCATTCGCGAAGGCAAGCAGGAGGGAGAGGATCTCATCGAAGCCGTCCTGATTCAAGGCGCAGTGCTCCATGGGGACGATGCGGTGGCTGCGGCCGGCATAGTAGCCGGCGATAACGCGGCCGTCCTTATCTTTCCCAAAGGGGATCTGGGCCTTGTTTCGGTAGTGCCAGGGATCTTCCATGCCCAGAATGGGCAGCAGACGGGAAGAGAGATGCGCTTCATCAAAGCCGCCGAGGCGGATCAGATGCTGGCGGACCTTGTTTTCCTTAAAGGCAAGCTGGGCGGGGTAGGAGAGCGCCTGCAGCTGACAGCCGCCGCAGGGGGCGGCCAGAGGGCAGAGGGGAGACACGCGGTCCGGAGAGGGCGCAAGAACAGCGCTCACGCGGCCAAAGCCATAGGTCTTTCCCGGCTTTGTGACAATCACTTCCACGCGGTCTCCGATCACCGCGTCCTTCACAAAGAGAGGATAGCCGCCTGCGCGGCCTATCCCCTCGCCGTTTTCCGTCATATCGGTAATGGATATGGTGATCCTGTCGTTTTTCTGCAATGCCATCTTATTTCGTTTCGGTTCTGCGGATATTGGAATCCAGGAACTTCTGCATGCCCAGCCAGCCGCTGGACGGATTATTGGTAATGGTCTCGCCGAAGAGCTGGAGCTTCGCGTCCGTATCGTCCGCAAAGCTTAAGGCCAGCGCTTCCATCAGGGCGGGCTTTTTCGGCGATCCGAACTCAAACTCCCCGTGATGCGAGAGGATCAGATGGCACAGCTCATTCTTCGTGACCTCCGGGAAGCCCGGGATCTCATCGCAGCGCGTGGCCACCATCTGGCAGCCGATCACGATGTGTCCGAGCAGCTGCCCCTCGTCCGTGTAATCATTCGCCGGGAAGGCGGAGAGCTCCCTCACCTTGCCGATATCGTGGCAGATGGCGCCGGTGATTAGAAGATCACGGTTTAAGAGCGGATACTGGCGGCAGTAGAAATCACACAGCTGCGTCACGCGCAGGGTGTGCTGCAGCAGGCCGCCCGAAAAGCCGTGGTGCACCGTCTTCGCCGCGGAATGCGCCTTGAACTCTTTGGCAAAGTCCGCGTCGTTCACAAAGAAGCTTTCCAGCAGCGCGCGTAGCTTTGCGTGCGAAACGCTGCGGATAAAGCCCAGCAGCTCATCGTACATCCCGTCGATGGGATAGGGGCTCGTGGGCACGTAATCGCTCGGTTCATATTCGCCCGGCCTTGCCACCCGCACGCGGCGGATATTCAGCTGGTTGTTGTTCTGGTAGCGGACGACCTCGCCCTCCACCTTGATAAACTGCATGGCTTCGAAGTGGTCCACGCCCGAGGAAAGGTCCCAGACCTTCCCGTCGCCCGTGCCGCTCTTATCCTGCAGCGTTAACGAATAATAGGTCTTGCCGGCCTTGGTCTGGGCCGTCACCTTGCCCTTGCACAGATAGATATCACTGATCCGGTCGCCTTCGCGCCAGTTCTGAATAGGATGCATAAAAACCTTCTTTCTTGTGTTACCGCCGTTCCAGATAGACCTCGTATTCCAGCGGCTGATACCCGCCGGCGCTGCGCCGCAGCACGCTGATCTTCACGGTCTGCTCGATGTTGATGTCCCCGAGCAGTGCTTTGAGCTGCGCCATGCTGGCCACCGGCTCGCCCGAGACCTGCGTAATGATATCGCCGCTCATCAGCCCCGCGATCATGGCCGGTCCCTCATCCGCGCAGGAGAGGAGATACACGCCGCTTTCCTCGACCCCCAGCTGCTCCTTAAGGCTGCCGGTAAGCGTCTGCCCGGTGATGCCCAGATACGCGGTGGAGAGGCCGTTGCTGAGGTTCTGCAGGTAATTCTTCATATCGGAAACGCCGACTGCAGTGATGAAGCCGTTTTCGGCAAGGCTTTCGTCATACCATCCGATCAGGGCACCGGACAGGTTGATCAGAAAGCCGCAGGAGGCGGGGGCTCCGGTCATATCGGTATGCAGGATGCGGCAGACGTTGTCGGTCATGGCCACGTCATCCTGCACGTAGGTCAGCATGCCGTAGCGAAGCGAGCCCGCGCTGCCTGCCGGCGCGCCCATGGCAATGACCGGCTGTCCCATGGAGCAGCCGAAGGAGTTGCCCAGCGTGACGGGCTGGATGAACTGCCTGGCTTCCTCGCTCAGGCCGCGCGCCTGCACGGCCAGCATGGCAAGCCCTGAGGTCTTGTCCGTGGCCTTAAGGTAGGCAGCGGCCACTTCACGGTTGGTGAAGCGCACGCTCACCGACCCATCCGCCAGAATGCTTTCCGCATACGGCGTCAGGATCAGGATCTCCCGCGAGGTAACGGCAATGACCACGCCGAACGTGGTCTCCTGATAGTCATATTCCACGCCGAAGGCATCGGTCTCCTTGCGCATGATGCTGACGGCGGCAAAGGAGCGGTTCGTTTCACTCACCAGATCGGCGGCGGCGCGGTAAAGCTGCGCGATATCGGGAAGTCCCGGCTGCCTGGCGTCGATCATCTCCTGCACAAGAGACTCCAGCGCGGCGGCCGCATCTTCTTCAGAGCTTTCCGCCGTATCGGAGGATTCGGACGGTGCTTCCGTAAGCGCTTCCTCCGTGGTGGACACTTCTTCCCCGGACGGCTCTTCCTTTGTGTCTGCCGCCTGCGTATCCGGCTGATCCGGCGGGAAGATCACGCTTTCCTGCGGCTCCGTCTCGGTGGGCGTGGTCAAACGGTCCAGCAGCCCTTTCCCGAAGACAAAGGCGCAGGCTGCGACCGCGCCGAAAATGACAGCCAAAAAGACCGTGATCAGCAGTTTTTTCCAAAACGGCATACGCGGCTTCTCAATGGTTTCCCGAATATAGGATTTATTGTCTGCAGGTTCCATAGCAGCCTTTCTCAAAAAACACAATAAAAATCAGCAGGCGCTGGGAGCCTTCCTGAGGCCTATTAAAACACAGAAGTAACAAAAAGTCCAGTGAAAAGAGAAGCGCGATCGCCCGCGCGGGGATGGCTGCCTGTTTTATTCTCTGTTCTTCCCGCGCTTTTTATGCCTAAGCAGCGCCGCGATAACCACCCCCGCAGCGGCGCCGGCTGCATCGATGCAGATATCAAGAAGCGCGCAGGCCCGGCCCGGAACAAAGTACTGGTGGATCTCATCCGTCACCGCATACGCCGCCGCGATCAGCCATGCAGTCAGGCAGAGCCGCTTTATCGGGACCGCCTTTCCCTTCGAAAGCGCCAGGTCCCCGGCATTTACGAACAGGCAGGCGCCGAGCACGGCATATTCCAGAAAATGCGCGGATTTCCGGACAAGCAAACTGAGCGGCTGCGGATCCCATCCGCTGATCTTCGCGATCAGAAGGACAAAGAAATTGCTCTCCGCAGCCGACACGTCCCCCGGCATAGCCGAATGGACAAAGATAACGACCATGACCGCAATGGTCACGATAAGATGAAGGGTTTGCCTGGAAGTTGCTCGCATAAAATATTAAGCCATCGCTTGCATAACTATTCTTGGGTGTTGAAATTATAGCCATAAGAAAATAAGTGGTATAACTATAAAAAATTAGAAGGGAAAAATCAACCCGTTTTGTAAAAAGCTGTATTTTGTTCTTTACGGTTTTCAGGGAAAATTGCTTTTTTGGCGTAGATTATGTATAATATTCAATTACGGCAGATGAGCCTTTGGGAAGGGCAGAAAGCATGATCTTTGATACCCATGTGCATTATGATGACAGACGCTTTGACGAGGACAGGGGCGCGGTCTTAAACGCTCTTGCTTCGGTGGGCGTTTTCGGCGCGGTCAATATCGGCTGCGACTTTAGAAGCAGCGAGGCAGGGCGGACGCTTGCGCGGCAGTATCCCTTTCTTTACTTTGCCGCCGGAATCTACCCGGACAATGCGGGAGAGGCGGAAGCGATGGGAGAGGATGCGGCACTTGTGCGCCTGCGGGAGCTTTTGTCTGACCCGAAGGCCGTCGCGGTAGGCGAGATAGGGCTGGATTATCATTATCCCGATCTTGATAAGGCGCTTCAGAAAAAGTGGCTTGGCCTCCAGCTTTCCCTGGCAAGGGAGCTTGATAAGCCCGTGGTGATCCACAGCCGGGACGCGGCGGCGGATACCCTTTCCTTTGTGAAAGGCGAGATGCGCGGGCTGGAGAAGGTGCTGCACTGCTTTTCCTACGAAAAGGAAATGGCACGGGAGTGCCTGAATGAAGGCTGCTATCTGGGAATAGGCGGCGTGGTGACGTTTAAAAATGGACGGAAGATGAAAGATGTGGTAGACTATATGCCGATGGACCGCCTGCTGCTGGAAACGGACTGCCCGTATCTGGCACCGGAGCCCTTCCGGGGGCGGCGAAACTCTTCCGCGCTGCTGCCCTATGTGGTGCGGACTATCGCCGGGATCAAGGGGATCCAGGAGGAAGAAGTCGAAGAGATCAGCTGGCAGAACGCCCTGCGTTTTTACCGGATACAAAGCCCTGGAGAGAAATGAACGCCTATCTTGCAAATGCTGAAAAAACAAAAGAAGTGATCGAGCGCCACGGCTTTGCCTTCCGCAAGCAGTTCGGCCAGAACTTTCTGATCGATTCCGCCGTTCCGGAGGCAATCGTGCGCGCGGCAGAGCTCACGAAGGACGATACGGTCCTGGAGATCGGGCCCGGCATCGGCACCATGACGCAGTACCTTGCGGAGGCCGCCGGGCACGTGGTTGCCGTGGAGATCGACAAGACCCTCATTCCGGTGCTTGCCGATACCCTGGCGGGCTTTGACAACGTGACGGTGCTGCAGGGCGACATCTTAAAGACGGATCTTGGGGCAATCATTGATGAGGCCGGAGGCTCTGTGAAGGTAGTGGCGAACCTGCCGTATTACATCACAACGCCCATCATCATGAAGCTGCTTGCACAGGCGGAGGGAATCGGCCTGATCACCGTAATGGTGCAGGAAGAGGTCGCGGAGCGCATCGTGAGCGGACCGGGCAGCAAGGCCTACGGGGCCATCAGCCTGGGCGTGCAGTATTACGCGGAGCCGGAGATTGTGCGGAGCGTGCCGCCTCACTGCTTCATGCCGCAGCCGAAGGTGGCTTCCAGCGTGCTGAAGTTAAAGAGGCGGGAGAAGCCGCTCGTTACGCCGCAGGATGAGGCGCACATGTTTGCCTGCATCAAGGCGGCCTTCCTGCAGCGCAGAAAGACCCTGCCGAACGCCCTTTCCGGCTACGCGCCGCTTGCGGTGAGCCGGGATCAGGCGGCAGCCGCGCTTAAGGCCATGGGCCTGGATGAGCGGGCAAGAGGAGAGACCCTGGACCTTGCACAGTTTGCAAGGCTGAGTGATAGATTGGTGCAGGAAAGATAAGACCTGCAGTCAGGAGACAGAGTTGGCAGAGAAAACGCGTCATTTGAGTGAGAAGAAGAAAAGGCACATCAACCGGAAGAGGCTGCTGCGCCTCGTTCTTATCGTGCTTCTTGCTGCTGCGGCCATCGTTCTTCTTCTGCGCGCCTTCTCCCGCCGCAAATTTGGCGAGGCGGATCTGATCGATGAGGCGGAGCAGAGCGGCGGCGTGAACGTGGAGTATCTGCGCTTTGACGATAAGATCCTGCGCTATTCCCGCAACGGCGCGGCGCTGCTTAAGGCGGACGGCAAGGAACTTTGGAATATCAGCTACAATTATGAATACCCGAAGGCGAAGCTGCAGGGCTCTTACGGCATGATCGCCGATATCGGCGGGACCGGGGCCTGCATCTTCGGAAAGGACGGCATTACCGCGGCCATCCAGACCAATCAGAACATTTTGAATCTGGCGGTCTCCGGGAAAGGCACGGCGGTGCTGGCGCTGGAGGATGGGACCACGAGCCTGCTGCAGTTCTATGACCGCAGCGGAAAGAAGCTGGATATCTCCGCCACGCTGGAGATGTCGCTGAGCGGCTTCCCTATGGACATTGCGCTCTCGCCAGACGGAAACGGCCTGGCGGTCGCTGCCGGGGCGTACGCGGGCGGCGGGCTTGCCGCGCAGATCGTCTTTTACAACTTTTCCGTGGGCAAGAATGAGACCAACCGCCTGGTCGGCTATTTCAGCTATGAGAACGCCATCTTTCCGGAGCTTCGCTACATGGGCGCGGGAACGGTGGCCGCGGTGGGCGATGACCGCCTGGTCCTGTTCGATATGAGCACCGAGAACAAACCGCAGGTGGCGCAGGAGATCCGGTTTGATACCTCCCTGACGGCCGTGCATGTAGGCGGGACGTACGTTTCCGTGGTGCGTCCGGCGGCGGACGGCACGGGGCTGAATCTTGAGGTCTACGGCAGGAGCGGAAAGAAGGCGTTTGCGGCCCCCATCGCGGAGGTGCCGCGCTATCTCGGAGACAGCGACGACTACGTGATCATGACCTCGGAATCCGGTCTGAAGATCTGGGACTATAAGGGCAAGCTGCGCTTTGAAGGCCTGCTGGCTCAGGACGCGCAGACGGTCTTTGCCATGGACAGACGCACCCTTATCCAGCCTTCGGGCGGCTTTTTATATCGCTACCGCCTGCGTTAGGCGGCATCAGGAACAAGAGATGAAATTGGGGAAAAAACTGCTGATGATCTGCCTCTTTTTGATCGTGGTCCCGTCACTGATCCTGACCGCTTCGGTGTGGCTGATCAACAGGCTGCAAAGGCAGGAACTTAAGAAACAATATCAGCTGACGGAGAATGTGGATCCGTATTCGTTCAATGCGGCGCAGCGCTTTGACGCCATGATGCATATGATGGTGAACAATGCGGAGAAGGCCCGCGCAGAAGACGAAACCTGCGTGCTGAAGGAGAGCTATCTGACGGAGCTCAATAGCCGCATGCAGAACGTGGGCGGCTATATTCTCGGCTGGCAGGAGAGCGGCTATTATTATGTGGGCGCATCCGGCTCGGAGGGCGTGCAGCAGTATCTGGCGGCTGATCCGCCGGCAGATGATAGGCAGAGTGTCTATTATACGGAAAACGAGCGGCAGTATCTGATCGGGAACTATTCCTTTACGAATTCGGACGGGACAAACGGGATCCTCTATCTGGTCACAAATGTGACGGATTTCCTGCCGGCCCTGACCCGGATGATCGGCAGCTTCCTGGTGGTCGTGGCATTTGTTCTGCTGTTTTCCGTGCTGATCACGGGGAGCTGGCTGCGCTCCACCCTGGTGAAGCCGATCGGGAACCTGCAGGAAGCGACCAAGGCCATCAAAGACGGCAATCTGGAAGTGCCGCTTGAGATCTCCGGCGATGATGAGGTGGCAGAGCTCTGCCGCGACTTCGAGGAGATGCGCCGCCATCTGAAGGAAGCAGCCGATGAGCAGCTGCAGATCGAAAAGAACAACAAGGTGCTGCTGAGCAATATCTCGCACGATCTGAAGACGCCCATCACGGCCATCAAGGGCTATGTGGAGGGCATCCGCGACGGCGTGGCCTCCTCCCCGGAGAAGCTGGACAAATATCTGCATACCATTTACAATAAGGCCAACGATATGGACCGGCTGGTAGATGAGCTGACACTGTATTCGAAGATCGACACCAACCGCATTCCCTACAACTTTACCAGGATCCCCGTGAAGGGCTATTTTGAGGACTGCGTGGACGAGCTCAGAGAAGAGCTGGAGGCGCAGAACATCGAGCTGAATTACCGCTGCAGCGTGGGCGAAGCCGTAAAGGTGGTGGGCGATCCGGAGCAGCTTAGGCGCGTGATCAACAACATCATTTCGAACTCGGTCAAATATATGGACAAGGAGAAAAAGGTCATCAGCATCCGCGTGATGGATGATGAATACAGCGTCCGGGCAGAGATCGAGGACAACGGCAAGGGGATCGCAAGCAAGGATATTCCATACATTTTCGACCGCTTCTACCGCGCGGATTCCTCGCGGAATTCCTCGACCGGCGGCAGCGGGATCGGACTTTCCATCGTGAAAAAGATCGTGGAGGACCACGGCGGGCGCATCTGGGCGTCCAGCCGGGAAGGCGTCGGCACGACCATGACCATAGAACTGAGAAAATTCAAGGAGGCATGAGATGAGCAAGATCTTGATCGTAGAAGACGAGAAGGACATCGCCGAGCTGGAGAAGGATTATCTGGAGCTCAGCGGTTTTGAAGTGGAGATCGCAACGGACGGCACCACAGGCCTTGACAAGGCGCTGAAAGAAGACTACGACCTGTACATTCTGGACCTGATGCTGCCGGGCGTGGACGGCTTTGAGATCTGCAAGCGGATCCGCGACGTGAAGGACACCCCCATTCTGATGGTCTCGGCCAAGAAGGATGATATCGATAAGATCAGAGGCCTGGGCCTCGGCGCGGACGACTATGTGACCAAGCCCTTCAGCCCCAGCGAGCTGGTGGCGAGGGTGAAGGCGCACCTTGCCCGCTATGACAGGCTGATCGGCTCGCAGGCGCAGAAGAATGAAGTGATCCAGATCCGCGGGCTGAAGATCGACCGCACCGCGCGGCGCGTGTGGGTAAACGGCGAAGAAAAGCAGTTCACCACCAAGGAATTTGACCTGCTCACCTTCCTGGCCATGAACCCGAACCACGTGTTCACGAAGGAAGAACTCTTCCGGAACATCTGGGATATGGAGTCCGTGGGCGATATCGCGACCGTGACGGTGCACATCAAGAAGATCCGCGAGAAGGTGGAGATGGATACCTCCAAGCCGCAGTATATCGAGACCATCTGGGGCGTGGGCTACCGCTTCAAGATCTGACGGCCAGACGGTCTGGGACTTGGACGCTGAAGCTGCGTTTCCGGAAACTGCCAGATGCGGCGTGAGGTAAGGCTTATGACGAAGGAAGAACGGGTGCGGGAGATCCTCGCGCGGCTGGATGAGCAGTATGGGACGGATCTTGCGTGCTATCTTGAGCACGAGGATGCCTGGCAGCTGCTCGTGGCGACCATCCTGTCCGCGCAGTGCACGGACGCGCGGGTGAACGAAGTGACGCCGGGGCTCTTTGCGAAATATGACAGCATGGAAAAGTTTGCGGAGGCGCCTATCCACGAGCTGGAGGAGGCCATCCGCTCCACGGGCTTTTATCATAATAAAGCGCGGAATATCAAGGCCTGCGCGCAGATGCTCCTGCGTGACTACGGCGGGCAGGTGCCCTCGGAGATCGAGGAGCTGGTAAAGCTCCCCGGGGTAGGGCGCAAGACGGCGAATGTGATCCGGGGAAACATCTTCCGCATTCCTTCCGTGGTGGTGGATACGCACGTGGGCAGGCTGTCAAGACGCCTTGGCCTGACGGAGGCGCAGGACCCGGAGAAGGTGGAATATGACCTCATGGCCTGCATTCCGGAGGATCACTGGATCCTGATCAATCTGGATCTGATCGCGCTCGGACGCAGCATCTGCAAGTCGCAGAGACCGCGCTGCGCGGAGTGCTTTTTGA
>CADCPP010000157.1 GCA_902803355.1 uncultured Lachnospiraceae bacterium
AAAAGGTTGATGGTGTTTGCCGGCTGTGCCTGCTGCTGAGCCTGCTGCGCGGACGCACCGCCAAGAAGAGAGGCCAGAAGATTGGCATTCCCGGCAGAGGCTGCCTGCTGCGGCTGAGCGGCGCTGCCGCCTCCCAGCAGGTTAACAAGAAGATTGGCACCGGCGGCACTGTTGTTCTGCTGAGGAGTCTGCTGCGTGGACGCGGCGCCCATCAGGGAGGTCAGCAGATTCAGCGTACCCGCAGTATTGTTCTGCTGCGTGGTCTGTGTCTGGGCGCCCCCGCCAAGCAGCATGCCGAGCAGGCTGCTCAGTCCGGTATTCGAAGAAGCGTTGGCGCTCGTTCCCAGCATGGAGGAGAGCAGCAGCGGAGCGATGATGCTTAAAATGGAACTTGTCTTTTTATTGGACACGCCGCTGTTTTGGGAGATGAGCGAAGTGGCGCCGGAACCGAGCAGGGTGCCCAGAATGCTGCGGTTTGTTCCGCTCGCGGCGGCTCTGGTCAGTTTTTTCTCTTCCGCCTGTGCGCCGTATTCTTCAAAGAGCGGAACGGCGGCATTGACCACGCGGCTTACCTCATCGGCAGACGCGCCGGATTCCTTGCTGATCTCGGCGACGTTCTTATCGGTCAGCAGTTCATTTAAAAGAGCAGAATAATCCATGATTGATCTCCTTGTCGTGATCAGGCAGGCTTCAGGCGGCCTGCCGTACTTTCCACTATATTATGCGCCTTCCTGCAGAAAAAAGTCAACATCTGGTGTAAAATTTCATTGAATTCTCATAGTCTTTGGATTATAATCCCTGTGAATGGGCTTTTCCGTTCGTATCATGAACAGGTCAAGATAGGAGTAATATCATGGCAGAAGAAGTCAAAAAGAAAAAAGTTGTGAAAGCTTCTGAAGGAGCGCCGGAAGAAGCCAAAAAAACTGTGAAAAAGGCCGAGGAAAAAACGGAAGAGGTAAAGGCGGAAGCGAAAAAGGCTGCGAAGAAGGTCGAGAAGGCCGACGAAGAAGCCGCAACCGTGACCGGCAAAAAGAAAACGGAAGAAGCCAAACCCGTGGGCAACGCCAAGGGACTGCGCATCGGCGCGGTATGCCTTTGGGTAGCTGCCATCGCATTCGAACTCGTTGCCGTGTTCACGCTGTTCGGCAAGATCAACATCACCTTTATGAACACCCTGACCTGGATCATCATCCTGATCGTTCTGGATCTGATCTGCGTGGTCATCGGTTCGCAGCTGTGGAAGAAAGCCAATCATATCGATCCGGCCTCCAAGAAGAACAAGACCAAATTCTGGCTGTGGAACAACATGGGCCTGATCGTGGCGATCTTCGCCTTCGTCCCGCTCATCATCCTGCTGCTCACCAATAAGAACCTGGACAAGAAGACCCGGACCATCGCGGTCATTGCGGCCTGCGCGGCGCTTCTGATCGGCGGCGCAGCCAGCATCGATTACAACCCGGTCTCCCAGGAGGAAATGCAGGCCGCCGAAGCCAATATCACCGGCCAGGTCGTCTGGACCAAATACGGCAAGGTCTACCACATCTATATTGATGATGAGACCTGGTGCCAGCACCTGAACAACTCCGATACCGTCAAGGTCGGCACCGTCGATGAAGCCATCGCGGCCGGCAAGACCCGCCTGTGCAAGACCTGCGCCCACAACCATAATCTGGAAGGCATAGAAGACCTTGCGTTAAGCGACTGACGCCTCCGCGTCTGCGGAAAGAAAAAGGGCTGCTGCGGCAGTCCTTTTTTTGATCATCAATGATGCTGTTTTCTTGTTTTTACCGCAAAAATATGGTACAAAGAACAGAGTAATATCATGGCTGTCTTTGCATGGCACCGGTATGCGGTGCCGGAAAGGAGGAATGGTGATGCGAACAAGATTCTGCGGTCTGCTGCTTGCCGCTTTGCTGGCTTTGCTTCTTGCTGCCTGCGGCGGGAAAGACCCGGCGCAGACGTCGGAAACAGAGACTGCTTCGGCGGCGCAGGCGGAAACTTCGTCTGCCGGGATACCGGAACAGCCAAAGATCATCCGCGTGTCCGCGGAGAACTGCCGCACGTTTGATCCCTATGAAGCCAATTCCCCCGAAGAGGCCTTCAACGAATGGTGCCAGGCAAGGCTCTACCGTTCCTGGACCTTGATCGAAAACGGTACGGATACCCGCTACATGCGGCCGGAGCTTGCGGCTGAGGAGCCGGTGCAGACGGATGCGGAGGGCTGCGTCTGGCAGATCCGGATCCGCGATGACGCCGCCTTCAGCGACGGCACGGCCATCACGGCGGAGAGCTTTGCCGCGTCCATGAAGATCTGCTTCGATCCGCTCTTAAAGCACCGCTCCGGCGACAATATGGGGCTTTACATCGCGGTCAAAAATGCCCGCGCATACTATACCGGCGGGGCAGTCTCGTGGGAAGAGGTCGGGATCAAAGCGCTTCCCGGCAACCTTCTGGAGATCACTACCGAAGCGCCGGTCACGGCGGACCTTGTCATGAAGGCCTTCTCCGAATATGGCAGCGTGCCGGTGGATCCGGAGCTGTATGCCGCCTGCATGAGCGCGGACGGCACCTCCAGCAGCTACGGGACCGATGTGTCAAAGTGCCGGTACTGCGGTCCGTTTACCGTGAAGGAATGGGTTCGGGATTCCCGCCTCGTCCTGGTCAAGAACCCGAATTACGTGTTTGCGGATGAGATCAGACTGGACGGCGCGGAGCTCGTTTACGTGGAGAACGCACAGACCCGCGTGGAGCTGTTTGAAGCCGGCGAGCTGGATGTGGTGAGCATCACGGCACAGGTCGGTGAGCAGTACATGGACAGCCCGGATTATTTCGCCCGGCCCTGGCGCTATCTTCTGATGATCGAGATCAATGACAACAGCGCGCATTACGTGAAGAATGCGGAGGATCTGACGGCGCCTCTTCTGGTAAGGCATGAGCCGGATGATCCGAACAACGTGGACATTTACACGGAAAAGGACGGCACAAGGACCTATACGGCCAAAACGCTGGACAATGCGCAGAGAACAAAGCCGATCCTGTCGAATATGAATTTCAAAAACGCGCTCTGGTATGCGGTGGACCGCGTGACGCTGGCCCGCCGGGAGGGCGGAATTCCGGCCAATTTCATCGTGCCTTATACCTCCTACTGCGGAGAGTACAGCCCGATCCGCTTCCGCGATACGGAAGAAGCGAAGCGCTATCTGGAGAAGATCGAAGATTCGTTTGATCCGGTGAAAGCAAAAGCATATTTTGAGCAGGCTCTTAAGGAAGAGGGCCTGGACCGCGTGGAACTTGCGATCACCATCTCTTCGGACAGCGACGAGATGAAGATCTGCGCGCAGTTCCTGAAAGAGGAATTTGCCCGCATCTTTGAGGGAAAACTGGAGCTGAAGATCGAGGAGATGCCCAGCGCGAGCCGCCTCGCGAAGATGAAGGCCTGGCGGACGGATGTGAATGCCTTTGAACTGGGACTGGCCAACTGGAGCCGCGCGGTGACCGACGCAAGCCCCATGAATCAGTTCGACGTGTTTTCCAGCTCCTACTGGACCAAGTGCAACGCGCCGTACCACTGCGAGACTGTGGAAAAGACCATCTGGCTGCAGGAGACGGATGCTTCCTATAAGACCGACATGAAGAAGAATATCGCGGCGGCGGCTGCGATGGAGGAAGCGGCGCTTTCGGAGCGCATCGTGATCCCGCTGTATGAGAGGACCATGCAGTCACTGGTGCACGAATGGGTCACCTACGAGTTTAATGACCCGCTCAATGTGCGCTACTGGCTCTGCGATATCGACACTTCCCTGAAGTAACGGGAAGCGTTGCGTGAACGCGGAAAGAAAGGAGGACCATCATGCTGAGATATGTGTTAAAACGTCTGGGCCTGATGGTCCTCACGCTTTTTGTGATCATGACGCTCTGCTTCTTCGTGATCCGGCTGATGCCGGGCTCGCCCTTTGACGATCCCGAAAACTCGCCCGCTCTGCAGGCGCTGCTGGAGGAAAAGCATCATCTGAATGAACCGGTTCCCGTGCAGTATTATTATTTCTGGCGCGATATCGCGGCGGACGGCTACTGGGGTGTATCCCTAAAGATCGAGCCGAATGTGCCGGTCTGGCAGGTGCTGAGAGACCGCATTCCGGTCACGCTCAGCCTGAATCTGATGTCACTTCTTATTGCCATCCCCTTTGGGATCCTGGCGGGGGCCGCCTCCGCGCGCTTCAGAAAGAGGCTGCCGGATCATCTGATCGGCATTCTGACGGTGCTGTTCATTTCGGTGCCGTCCTTCGTGTTCGCCTCAGGCCTGCAGTATCTTCTGGGATACCGGGGGCCCTTCGCGATCATTTACAACAGCACCGGAACGCCGGGAGAAAAGCTCTTTTCCCTGCTCCTGCCAGTGCTTGCGCTGTCCTTCTGGCCGGTCGCGACCATCTGCCGCTACCTGCGCGGTGAGCTTCTGGAAAACATGAATGCGGACTATATGCTCCTGGCGCGCGCAAAGGGATTAAGCGAGGCGCAGAGCATTTCCCGACACGCCTTCCGCAACTCGATGGTGCCGCTCGTGAACGTGATCGTTCCGCTGATCACGGGCACTCTGACCGGCTCGCTGGTGGTGGAGAAGATCTTCTCCGTGCCCGGCGTAGGCGGCATCATGACACAGGCGCTTGCGGCCAGGGATTACTGGCTGGTCATGGCGGTGCTGGTCTTTTATTCGCTGATCAGCCTGGGTACCGTGCTGCTGATGGATCTTCTCTACGGCGTGATCGATCCGCGCATCCGCCTTGCCGGAAAGAGGGAGGTGACCGGATGAACGCCCCGCTCTCTCCCCGTCAAAATGTTCTGCGGCGCCTGCGAAAAGACAGGGCTGCCGTCATCGCCTTCTGGATCCTGGTCTTTCTTCTGGCGATGGCGCTGTTTGCGCCGAACTTTAACGAATACACTTACCGGCAGCAGATGCTGCAGGAGGACTATGTCAATATGCCGCCGCGGGTGCAGGCCTTAAAGTGGATCCCGCTCTTTAACGGCCGTGCCGTCCTGAAGGCCAGGCCGCTTTCTTCGCTTTCCGATACGGCAAAGTATCCGGAGGGCTGCGTGATCCGCACCTTTAACGAGCGGACAAACCGCGGCATCACCGTTGTCGATGCGGAGGTGGATTACTACCTGTATAAAGGCGCGGATGAGAGCGTGAATTTCTGGTTCGGGACGGATACGCTCGGCCGGGATATCTGGACGAGAGTCTGGCGCGGCACCAGGATCTCGCTGCTCATCGCCTTCGTGTCGGTCCTGCTGGACCTTCTGATCGGAACGGCCTACGGCGCCGTCTGCGGCTACTACGGCGGAAAACGGGACCTGATCCTGATGCGGATCGCGGAGGTGGTGCAGGCCATCCCGAATGTCGTCCTCTGCACGCTGATGATCCTTCTGATGGGCGGCGGCACGGGGACCATGATCGTGGCACTGGCCTGCCGCGGCTGGACCGGAACCGCTGGGCTTGTCCGCGCGCAGTTCCTGCGCTTTAAGAACCGTGAATACGTGCTTGCCGCGAAGGAAATGGGAGCTTCGGATGCAAGACTCATGCGTAGGCATATCCTGCCGAATGCGGCGGGGCCCATCATCACCCGCACGGTCATGGCGGTGCCCTCCGCGGTCTTTGCGGAAGCGTTTTTAAGCTATATCGGACTGGGGGTGCCGGCACCTGAGCCTTCCCTCGGCAACCTGCTTGCGGAAGCGCAGTCCGTGCTGGGCCTGTACCCGACGCAGACGCTGTTCCCGGCGCTCATCATCTCGCTGCTCATGATCGCGTTCCATCTGCTCGCGAACGGGCTGAGGGACGCGCTGGATCCGAACGAATACTGACATCCTAAAGGAGGTTCCGCGATGAGCGAAACGGTATCTTTTAAATGTCCAAACTGCGGTTCGCCGCTGCTGTACGATGCGGAGACGGCGCGCTTTTCGTGCGAGTACTGCGGCTCAGGCTTTTCCCTGGAAGAGGTGGAGCATGCGTCCGCAAACGCCGATGCCCCCTTCGACTGGGGCGATTACGCGGCAGGGGTCTCCGATGAGCATCTGGAGGGACTCATTTCCTATGTCTGCCGCTCCTGCGGCGCCGAGGTGGTCACGGATGCGGTGACGGCGGCCACGCACTGCCCTTACTGCGGCAATGTCATGGTCGTGGAGGATAATCTCTCCGGCCTGCTCAAGCCCAATGGCGTGATCCCTTTCCGGGTGGACAAGAAAAAGCTGCAGGAGATCGTGAAGAATTACTGCAGCGGCAAGCCTCTGCTTCCCCGCAATTTCCTGACGACGCATAAGATCGAAGAGGTAAAGGGGGTCTACGTGCCCTTCTGGCTCTATAACTGCAAAACCGACGGATCCATGACCTTTAATGCCACGCGGGTGCGCAGCTGGTCGGACAGCCGTTACTATTATACAGAGACCTCCCGCTACTGGGTGACCTGCGACGGCGAGATGGCGTTTGCGCGTGTTCCGGCGGACGGCTCAAAACGGATGGATGACGCTCTGATGGACTCAGTCGAACCATATGATTTTTCCGACCTTCAGCCCTTTGCCGCAGGCTACCTGTCCGGTTATCTGGCAGACCGCTTCGACGATGATGCCGAGGCCTGCCTGCCCCGCACGGATAAACGGGTGAAAAACAGCATGGCAGAAGCTTTCCGCTCCTCCCTGCACGGCTTTTCTACGGCAGTCCCTGTGGCAAACAATATCCGTCTGATCGAGCCCTCGGTAAGCTATGTACTGCTGCCAGTCTATCTGATCCGGGCCAGCTACAATGGGGAAGAGTATCAATTTGCGGTCAACGGACAGACCGGAAAGATGACCGGTAACCTGCCGGTATCCAAAGGAAAATACTGGGGATACTTCTTCGGGATCGCGGCCGCCATCTCCTCGCTGTTTGCCGCGGCGACATTTTTGATGTAAGGGAGGCGGAAAATGAAACGAATGAAAAAAAACATTTGTGTATGGCTCCTTCTTGCCGCCGCGCTGCTGCTCTGCCCGCGGCAGCCTGCCTTTGCGCAGGCTCTCGGCTCTGCCGCAGGAGCGGAGCAGGAGACCGCGCCTTCAGCCGATAGGGACCTGGAGGAAGTTGCCGCTTCCGCGTCCGGTGTTGACGGAGGCGGAATGGAGCCGGAGGACCTTTTGTGGGCGGTCGGCGTGGCCTTTGTGGTGGCCTGGGCCGTGACCAGCAGCATGATGCGCCGCATGAGACCGGTACAGACGGCAAAGACAGCCAGGAATTATATCGTGAAGGGCAGCTACCGCCTGCGAGGCTATAATGAGATCTTTCTCGGCAGAACTGTGACAAAGCAGGAACGGCAGGAGAGCAGAAACCATGGAGGCGGAGGCCCCGGCGGAAGAGGCTAAAGGCCGCCTGCGCCGTTAAAAAAACTCTTCAAAAATAAAAAAATATTTGCTATAATAATGCAGGTAATGTATGATGAATACAAATGAACAAGCGAAAACCTGCTTAATGAAAAAATCGCGAAGCGAAAGGAGCTAAATTATGGGTCTTATTTCTGCAGCACTCGGTTCCGTCAGCGGAGTACTGGCGGATCAGTGGAAAGAATTTTTCTACTGCGAAGCGCTTGACAAGGATGTTCTGATGGTAAAGGGCCAGAAGCGAGTGGGCAATCGTTCCTCGAACACCAAGGGATCGGATAATATCATCTCCAACGGCTCCGGCATCGTTGTTGCCGACGGCCAGTGCATGATGATCGTGGAACAGGGCAAGGTCGTGGAATTCTGCGCCGAACCCGGTGAGTTCACCTGGGACTCCTCCACTGAACCGTCCATCTTTACCGGCAAGTTCGGCAAGAGCCTGCTGGAGACCTTCAAGGTGGTCGGCCGCCGTTTCACCATGGGCGGCAGCACCGGCAAGGATCAGCGCGTTTACTACTTCAACACCAAAGAGATCATTGATAACAAGTTCGGCACGGCCAATCCGGTCCCGTTCCGCGTGGTCGACAGACGCGCCAATATCGATATCGATGTGTCCGTCCGCTGCGCCGGCCTCTATTCCTACAGACTGTCCGATCCCATGCTGTTCTACACCAAGGTGGTCGGCAATGTCGCTCAGGAATACCGCCGCGAGACCCTTGATCCTCAGCTGAAGTCCGAATTCCTGTCTGCCCTGCAGCCCGCGTTCGGCAAGCTGTCCGATCTGGAGATCCGTCCGAATCAGATCGTTACCCACAATGAAGAGCTGACCGATGCCATGCACGAGCAGCTGTCGAAGAAGTGGGGCGAGCTGCGCGGCATCGAAGTCGTCAGCGTGGCCCTGTCCACCGTGACCCTGCCCGAAGAGGATCAGGAACGCATCAAAGCCCTGCAGACGGCCGCGACCCTGTCCAATCCGAACCTGGGCGCCGGCTACATGACCGGCCAGCTGGGCTCTGCCATCAACACTGCCGCCGCCAACGAGAACGGCGCGATGGCCGGCCTGATGGGCGTCGGCATGACCATGAACACTGCCGGCGGCAGCATCGCCAATATGTATGCCATGGGCGCTGGACAGCCTGCGGCACCGGCGAACGGCTGGACCTGCCCGAAATGCGGCAAGGTGAACGAAGGCAACTTCTGCTCCGCCTGCGGCACCGCAAAGCCCGCTCCCGAGGGAGAATGGGTCTGCCCGAAGTGCGGCAAGCACAACACCGGCAACTTCTGCCCTGACTGCGGCACGGCGAAGCCCGGTGCATGGACCTGCCCGAAATGCGGCAAGGAAAACGAAGGCAACTTCTGCTCCTCCTGCGGCACCGCAAAGCCCTGAATGATGGTCTGACAAGCGGGAGCCCGCCATGCGCGGGCTCCTTTTTCAAAACCATTTCCTCCGAAAGGAACAAACGGCAATGATCGATAAAACCTTATTCAACGTCAATGACTCCAATCTGACCATGCGCATCCAGCAGGCGGAGATGTATCTGAAAGAATTCGAAGCCGAAGTGAAGCGCGCGCAGGGCGCGACCGGGATCTTCCGTTCGAAGGAGGACGCGCTGGCCCGCATCATGATCCTTAATGAGTTCGCGCCGAACGATTCCCGGGTCAAGGGGCTTTTCGAAAGAGC
>CADCPP010000158.1 GCA_902803355.1 uncultured Lachnospiraceae bacterium
AAGAGGATCGAACTGCCGTGACGGAAAATACGGAAAAACATATTGCGGTCGTCGGCGGGACCTTCGATCCCATCCATTTTGCGCATTTACAGCTGGGACGCGCGGCTCTTGAGGCCACGCGTCTAGATGAAGTCTGGTTCATGCCTTCCGGATCCAACAATTACCGTTCGGTAAAAGGCCGCCGGGCAGAGAAATTCCACCGCGAAGCCATGGTGAAGCTGGCACTTGAAGGCGAAGATGAACGCTTCAGAATGTCCGACTGGGAATGCCGCGAGCCCGGCTCCACCTACACCTCGAAGACCTTCGCGGAGCTGAATGCCATCTACCCGGAAGTGACCTGGTATTACGTGGTCGGCGCGGATACCTTGAGCAGCCTGAAGTACTGGGAAGAGCCGGAGCTGATCTGCAATTCGACGATCCTGCTGGTGGCCGGGCGTGAAGAGCAGGTCTCCGCGGCGGACACGCAGGAGGCGGCGGAAACGCTTCGCCGGAAGTATGACGCGGATATCCGCTTCATTCCCTGGGACGATCGGCCGGTATCCTCCACGACTGTGCGGAAGGGCTTTGCCGAAGGCAGCATCAGGGAAGAAGATCTTCCTCACGGGGTCTATGACTATGCCATGCGCCATCATCTGTACCGCTCTCTTGACGATCTGTCTGAGGACGAGATGCTGGACCGCGCGGAAGCAACGCCCGAGGAACGCGGGATGTTCCGGGAGATGAAGACCTATCTGAAGCCGCGCCGCATCCGCCACTGTCTCGGCGTGATGCATATGGCCATGCTGCTTGCGGACGCCTATCGCAACGTACCGCTGGAGAAGGCAAGGCTTGCCGGGCTCCTGCATGACTGCGGCCGCGCGGACGGCGCGCCGAACAATGCCCTTGGCCACGCGCCTGCCGGCGCGCAGAAGGCGCGGAAGGATTTCGGCGTGACGGATGAGGAGGTGCTTTCCGCCATCCGCTGGCATACGACCGGAAGACCGGGCATGACCGAGCTGGAGAAGATCATCTATGTGGCGGATTACATTGAACCCTTCCGCGGACAGATGGTCAATCTGGACAAAGCGAGAAGAATCGCGTATACTGACCTTGACCGGGCTGTGACCTTCGCGGCGCAGAATACGGTGCGCTATCTGCAGTCACGGGGCGAGGAGATCGACCCCATCACGCTGGACTGCGAAGAATACTACCGGTCCCTGATCAATAAAAAAGGAGTATTTTGATGACCACTTCTGAACAGATGAAAGCGGTATACAAGGCCCTCTCGGAAAAACAGGGCCGCGATATCACGGTGATCGACATTTCGGATATTTCCACGCTTGCGGATTATTTTATCATCACGCACGGCAACAACACGCCGCATGTGGAGAGCCTTGTGGAATGCGCACAGGAAGCGCTGGATAAGGCGGGCGCCGTCTGCAAAAGCGTGGAGGGCCTGCGCGGCGGCAGATGGGTGCTGCTGGACTACGGCGACATCGTGGTGAACGTCTTCTCCAAAGAAGACCGTCTGTTTTATGATCTGGAGCGCATCTGGCGCGACGGCAGGATCGTAGACATGTCCGCGGAGGGGACGGCGGCAGCCGATGAGTAAGGCGTCCGGAAAACGGAAACGCGCCGTGAAAAAGGCAGCAGATCCCTGGGAACTGCTTTTTTCGCGTGACGGAGAGCTGCCGGCAGGAGAAGATGAAGCGGAAGGGCTCCTCTACGGGGAGCAGGGCAGACGCCCGATGACGCAGGAAGAAGGCCGGACGGCGTTCGGCTTCTGGATGATCGCGTCCCTCGCGCTCTGCCTGATCGTGGCGCTTCTTGCGGTCTCCTGTGCGCAGCGCATCGGTACGGAAACGGCGTCAGAGGGCAGGAACGGATGGATCATGATCCTGATCGTGCTGGTCGCGATGATCGTGATCGTGATCGCCGCGGATTTCCGGAAAGCCTGGAAGGAACAGAAAAAGGAAAAGCAGAAAAAGGCAAGCCGAGGGGAAACCTCATTGCATAAAGAAAAATAAAAAACGCGAAAGTAAAAGGAGAACAAAGACATGAGCATTCTTTCCCGTTTCAAAGAGATCATTGCGTCCAATCTGAACGCGCTGCTGGACCAGGCAGAGGACCCGGAGAAGATGATCGAGCAGTACTTGAAGGAACTGACCGGTGATCTGGCTACCGTGAAGCGTGAGACCGCCTCTGTCATGGCCGATGAAGCCAAGGCGAAGAGAAATCTGGTCGCCAATCAGGAAGAGATCGAGAAGTACACCCTCCTGGCGAAGAAGGCTCTGGAAGCCGGCAACGAAGGCGATGCCAAGATCTTTATCAAGAAGAAACAGAGCCTCGAAGAAGTGGGCGAGTCCCTGCAGCAGGTCTATGATGTGGCTGCCTCCAACAGCCAGAAGATGCGTCAGATGCATGACAAGCTGGTCAATGACCTGAACGATCTGCAGCGCCGCAAAGCCGCCATCGAGGCGAAGATCAAGATCGCGGAAGCCCAGAAGAAGGTCAACGAAGTGGCCGGTGCCAACGCCGCCAACAAGGCCGAAGCGTCCCTGAACGCCTTTGCCCGCATGGAAGAGAAGGTCGACAAGATGCTCGATGAAGCCAATGCCATGGCCGAGCTGACCATCGAACCGACCGATGAGACCATCGCGGCGGAAGCCCGCTACTATGAAGCGGTCTCCAACAGCAAGGTGGATGCCGAACTGGAAGCCATGAAGGCAGAACTGGGCCTGGCATAAGAGCGATTCAGGAGGCGGCTTCCGCCGCCTCCTGAAAAAAATTAAAAAAAGGCTTGCAATATAAAAAAACGTATTGTATAATCGCACGTGCGTTGAAAAACATAGCGCTATCGCCAAACGGTAAGGCAACGGACTCTGACTCCGTCATTTCAAGGTTCGA
>CADCPP010000159.1 GCA_902803355.1 uncultured Lachnospiraceae bacterium
CACCGCTTCCGTCTGACCGTCGCTGCGGGGATTATCTGCGTAGTATTCGATCAGTTTGCCCGCATTTTGGGTGAAGACCGCCTGATAATTTTCTCTGGTGATCAGCTCCGCGTATGCGCTGCAGTGATCCGCAAGATCTTCCAACCCCTCTTCCAAAGTCCCCGAAAGCAATACGTCTACAAGATAAGGATAGTCGGCAATAGCTTCCACGAGCATGCTGCCGCTCATTTTCCGCAGGCTCTGCCCGTCGATCTTCAGCATCTCTTGTTTTTCAGGCACGCTGTAGGAAAACCAGTCCGGTGATTCAATTGTGATCGGGTACACATACCGTTCATGAGCCGCATTCTCATACGGGTTTTCCTGTTTTGCGCTTTCACGAGAAACGAAACCCGGCCAAACGAACAGGATAATGACGATCAGGGCGAGGAAACAAACAGCTGCAATCATCCATTTTTTCATCATTTTTCCTCTTCAGTCGAATATCACCAGTCAGTCCAGTCCCGCCAGTTCCTCATACAGCCGCACTACCTCCAGCGAGTCGTCCCGCGGGGGATATTTTTTCACGGCCAGTTTGAACAGTTCGCGGGCGGTAGTTCCCAGAAGGGCCGGTGCGCCTACGGCGTCCGCCGTCTTACAGGCAATATCCGTGTCCTTCAGTTGGATCTCGAGGGTGCTGCGGGTGGAGAAATCGCGGGCGATCAGGAACTCGCCGCGGTTCTCGAAGATCCGCGACATGCCGGCGCTCGAGCAGATCGTGTCATAGACCGTCTGCAGATCGAGACCGCATTTGCGCGCAACAGTAAACGCTTCTGCTGTCGCGCACATGTGCACGCCGACTAACAGCTGATTGATCGCCTTGACCGCCTGGCCGTCACCCACGTTCTTTCCCACATGGATCACGCGGGAGCCGAAAGCGTCCAGGATCTTTTTGTGCTTTTCAAACAGCTCATCCGGTCCGGAGGCCATCACGGTCAGTGTTCCCGCCTTCGCGCCGCGGGAGCCGCCGCTCACAGGGCAGTCCAGCATGGAAACGCCGGCTTCCTCTGCCTGTTTTTCCAGTTCCAGCACATGGTCCCGGCCGAGAGTGCCCAGGTTGATAAGCGTGCCGGCGTGCATCGTTTTCAGGATGCCCGCCAGAACACTTTTATACTGATCGTAGGTGTTCACCATCAGCAGGACGGTATCTGCAGCACTGCCCAAAGCTTCAAGGCTGTCCACGGCCTCGGCTCCCGCCTCGACCAGATCCGTCATCGCTTCCGGACGGATATCATACAGCACCATGTCAAAGCCGTGCCTGATCAGATTTTCAGCAACACTGTGGCCCATCACGCCAAGGCCGGCCATTCCGATCTTCATAGTCTTCCTCCGAATCTTATGCCTGCGCCGGCGCGGCGGGCTTGTGATATCCTATACGATCCCAGGCGAGCAGCAGGGCAATAACGCCCAGACCGATCAGGTCTGTTACGAGGCTCTGGTCGATCAGCAGAATAGCTGCCGCGAAAGCGAATATGCGCATCCACCACGGAACCCTCTTGTGGAACAGGTAGCCTTCCACGGCACAGGAAAGGCCGATGCCGGCGATCATACAGGTCGCGAGAGCCCGCAGCACCTCAAGCACGGTCCCCTGCATCAGCAAGCTGGGGTTGTAGACGAACATGAACGGCATCAGGAAGGCCGTGATCCCCAGCTTGCAGGCCTGGACACCTGTCTTGAACATGTCTGCTCCTGCTATATGTGCGCCCGCATAGGCCGCCATGGCGACCGGCGGGGTAATTGCCGAGATACAGGCGAAGTACAGCGCGAACAGGTGCGCTGCCGTCGGATTGACTCCCATCTTAAGCAGGACCGGCGTGCAGAGCGAAGACGTAATGATATACGCCGCCGAAGTAGGCACGCCCATGCCGAGGATGAGGCAGGCAATGGCGGTCATCAGCAGCGCGAACGGCAGGAAGCCCTTCGCAATGCTCATGACGATGCTCGTAAAGGCAACGCCGAGGCCCGTAGTGACCAGAACGCCTACGATAACGCCGGATGCGCAGCAGGCAAGGGCAATGGTCACCGCGCTTTTCGCTGTCGAGAGGCAGATGTGATAGATTCCCTTGATCGTCAGACGCTTTGTTACGATGCCGATGATAAAGATTACGACCAGGGCAAGTGAGACAGCGCGGCCTGCCGTATAACCCATGCACAGGACCACGATCAGCGTGATCAGCGGCAGCAGCAGATAGGAATTCTTCAGCAGGTACTGCCTTGTCGCGAAGCCTTCGGTCATAGGCTTCAGATCCAGCTTGACGGCCCGGAAATGCACCATCAGGATCAGCGCCACATAATAGAGAAGGCCCGGGATAAGGGCTGCCTTGACGACCTCCATGTAGGGCATCTCAAGAAGCTCTGCCATGATGAAGGCCACGGCGCCCATGACCGGCGGCATGATCTGTCCGCCCGTCGAGGCGACAGCTTCCACTGCGCCGGCAAAGGTCGAGTCATATTTCAGCTTCTTCATCATCGGGATGGTCATGACGCCGGTGCCGTAGACATTTGCCACGGCGGAGCCGGAAATGCTCCCGAAGATGCAGCTGGAGACGACGGCCGCCTTGGCGGCGCCGCCCTTGGTGCGTCCGACCAGCGCATTGGCCAGGTCTATGAAGTAGCTGCCGGAGCCGATCTCCTCCAGGAAGGATCCGAAGAGGATAAACAGAAATAGGAAGGTGGCCGATGCACCCACAGCCGAACCGAACATGGCCTCATAGCCCATGTACATGTTCTCGATGAACACGTTGAAGCGGATCTTGCGGTGGTACAACAGGCCCGGCAGATACTGACAGGTAAAACAGTAGATGATAAAGACAATAACGATGATAGGCAGTGCCTTGCCGGCGATCCTGCGGATGCCCTCCAGCACCAGAACGATCATTGCGATGCACATGATCTTGTCCACCAGCGTGACCGGGCTGACGTACTGGATGCGCTGTGAGAAACGGTCATAGCTGAGCCACACATGTGCCGCACTGGCCGTCGCCACGATGCAGAGCACATAATCCAGCACATGCATCACCTTCGATTTCGCCTTTGTCGGTTTGATCAGGAACACCAGGAAAAGAACGAAGGTCATGTGAACGCTTCGCTGGATAATGATGGGGAAGATCCCCATAACAGCCGTATAAAGATGGAACAGGCACATTCCGATACAGGCGACCGAAATAATGACTTCCTTCACGGTCGTTTTCTGCTTCTGAACAGTTTCTTCAGGCATCGTCAGCCTCCTTTCGCAAGGTGGAAAAACCAGGGCTGCGCCGCGCTTAAACGACGCAGCCCGGTTATGGAAAGAAGAAGGAGAATTACTTCAGAATGCCGATCTCCTTGTAATATTTCTCGGCACCGGGATGCAGCTTCGCGCCGAAGCAGTCGAAGATCTCAGTTTCCTTGTTGAGCTGCGTAAGAGCGGTATTGGTCAGTGCGAAATCGTCAAAGTGTTCATAGAAGGTCTTGGTCACCAGATAGACCAGATCTTCGGGCGCATCCGCGCTGGAGATGAAAAGGTTGGAGGAGATCGCGATCGGGACCTCTTCGTCAACGCCCCTGAAGGCGTCCTTCGGCATGAAGCCCGCGCTGTAGCCAAGTTCCATAAGCGGCTTGATATCTTCTGCATCCAGAGGGAGCATCTTCATGTCCACATTGGTGAAGATCTCGGTGCCGTAGGCATGGCCCTTGT
The DNA here is from genome assembly GCA_902803355.1 of uncultured Lachnospiraceae bacterium. Taxonomy (GTDB): domain Bacteria; phylum Bacillota; class Clostridia; order Lachnospirales; family Lachnospiraceae; genus UBA6987. The sequence continues at coordinate 3,713 of CADCPP010000159.1, forward strand.
TGATCATGGTCACGTACATATCCAGATGGCCGTCCTTGAACAGATCGGAGGCCTCCGCGTGAGAGGTGTACTGTACGGTGCCGCCCCAGGCTTTGATGTCATCCAGCGTAATGCCGTAGCAGGAAAGCAGCTGACGGGCAAAGAGTTCGGTGTAGTTGCCGACCGGCATGACAGCAAGACGGACCGCCATCTTCTTCTCGGCAACTTCCTTCAGGGAGTTGATGCCGCTGGCCTTGGTGACCATCGCAACGCCCCAGATCGGGTCGGTGCGGAAGACCGCACGGATGTCTTCCATCTTCTCCTGGAACGGGTCAACACCGTTCAGCGCCGCGAACAGAGCCGGGACAGCCGTCGAACCGATGTTGAAGTCGCCGTTCGAGACGGTGCTGATGTTCGATACGCCGCCGCCGACGGCAACTTCCGCGCGGGAGCCGGGATACAGTTCCTTGAACAGGTCAATGAACTGAGAACCGAACATGTATAGCACGGAGCCCGAGGAACCGGTGGTCATGTGGAGATCCAGCTTCGAATAATCGATCTGCGGAGCCGGGGCCTGAGTGGACTGGCCGGGAGCCGGTGCCTGTGTCGACTGTGCAGGCGGCTGGGTCGCGGCCGGGGTAGTCGTCTTGGGATCACTGCCGCAGGATGCAAGTGCAAGCATCATGACAACGGCAAGAAGAACCGAGAGCAGCTTTTTCATGGTTATTTACCTCCTTAAAATATCATATTTACGCAGTCTCATCATCTGCGAAATATTCTTTCTCATTGGTCATTTTACAGGTATCCACCGTCTACGATCAGACTGGTGGCGTTGATATAGGACGCCTCCTCACTGGCGAGGAAGCAGTAGGCGTTTGCGACCTCACGGGCGCTGCCCCAGCGGCGCATGGGGAAGGCCTGAGCCTTCTTCGCCCGGATGTCGTCCGGGATCGCGCGGGTCATAGGCGTCTCGATCGCGCCGGGAATGATGGCGTTCACCGTAATGCCGTATTTTCCGAGCTCATGCCCCATTGAACGAGTGAGGGACCAGATCGCGCCCTTGGAGGCCGCGTAATTCGTCTGGCCGAAATTGCCGGCCAGGGCCGAGACCGAGGAACAGTTCACGATGCGGCCGTAGCGGCGCTCCATCATGTAGGGGATGACCGCCTTGCACATGACGACCGTGCCCATCAGGTTAATGCGGATCACCTTTTCGAACTGCTCGAGCTCCATCTTGTAGAGCTGCGCGTCCCGGGTGATGCCGGCGTTGTTGATGAGGATATCCGGTCCGCCGAGTTCCTCCGCCGTTCTTTTGACGAGAGCAACTGCGGCTTCGGCATCTGAGATATCCGCCGCCTGCCAGATGACCTTTCCTTTAGCCGAGAGCGCCTTCGCGGCTTCCGAGAGCCGGTCCTCCGCCACGTCGCAGATCATGACAGCTGCGCCTTCTTCCAGGAACTTTTCCGCGGTGGCATAGCCGATCCCGCCCGCTGCGCCGGTGACAATCGCCGTCTTTCCTTCAAGTCTTCCCATGGCGGCTCCTTTACTCGTAATCGTAGAATCCGTGTCCGGTCTTTCTGCCGTAGCGGCCGGCGTCATAGTACTTCTTGAACAGGTCGTAGCCGGAGGGCTTCACGCCCGTCTTGTCGTACTGCGCCTGCATCATGAGGAAGTTGCGATCGATGCCGGTCAGATCCTTCGTGCGGAAAGGTCCCATCTTGTGTCCGCAGCCCTTTTCACAGGCAATGTCCACATCTTCAACGGTGCAGTAGCCGTTTTCCACGAGCCAGAAGGCTTCGTTCTGGATGGCCGTGATGATGCGGTTGGCAATGAACTTTTCCAGCTCCTTCTGCACCACCACCGGCATCTTGCCTGTCTTTTTCGCAAATTCCTGCAGGGCGGCGACGGTCTCATCTGAGGTCTGCGGGTTCCTGACGATCTCCACGAGCTCCATCACGAGCGCCGGATTGAAATAGTGCAGGTTCGCGAGCCGTGAGCTGTCTTCGATATCCGGGCTGAAGGTCGAGGAGACCATCGCACTCGAATTCGTGGTCAGGATCGCCGTCTTCGGCGCATACTGGTTCAGTTCCCTGAAAATGCCGTGCTTGACACCCTCGTCCTCAAAGGCTGCCTCGATCACGAGATCGGCGTCCGCAACAGCTTCCGCAAAATCACCGATCCGGTACAGGCGTCCTTTCACACCTTCCGCTTCCTCTGCGGTCATCCTTCCCTTTGCGACGCGGCCGGCAAGATAATTCTCAGCCCATTTTCCCATATCCTCGAGAACCGCCGCATTGGAATCCGTGACGTTCACCTCATAGCCGTACTTTGCGGTATTCATGGCGATCTGGCGCCCCATCATGCCGGAGCCGACCACACATACCTTCTCGATCTTCATTTGCCTCACACTTTCTCAATGACCGTCGCGCTGCCGAGGCCGCCGCCCACGCACATCGTCGCGAGCCCGTAGCGGGCTTCCGGGCGCCGCTGCAGCTCATAGCAGAGCGTGCCGATCAGTCTGGCGCCGGTCATACCGGCCGGATGGCCGAGCGCGATCGCGCCGCCGTTGACATTCAGTTTCGATTGGTCAATGCCCAGCTCGTGCACACAGGCGAGCGCCTGTGCCGCGAAGGCTTCGTTCAGTTCGATCAAATCCATCTGGTCGATGGTCATGTCCAGCTGCTTTAAGACCTTGCGCACTGCCGGGATCGGGCCGATGCCCATGATGCGCGGATCCACGCCGGCCGTGGCATAGCCGATGATCTTCGCGAAGGGTTTTACCCCGAGTTCCTTTACCTTGTCTTCGCTCATGAGCAGCAGGACCGCCGCCCCGTCATTGCGTCCGCAGGCGTTGCCGACCGTGACCGTGCCGTCCGGCTTGAAGACCGGCTTCAAGCTCGCCAGCTTCTCCGGCGAGGTCAGGCGCGGATGCTCATCCTTATCCACGATGACCGGCTCGCCCTTTTTCTGCGGCACCGCTACCGGGACGATCTCATCGAACTTTCCGGCCTCGTAAGCCGCCTGATAGCGGAGCTGGCTCTGATGCGCGAAAGCGTCCTGCTCTTCCCGCCCCACATGGTACTGTTCCGCCACCGTTTCCGCCGTGATGCCCATGCCGAAGCGCCCGTAGACCGAAGAAGGCTGCGCTCCCACCTGGCTCTCCGTGATGGAGTCGTAAATCGTCAGATTGCCGGTTCCCGCACCGTAGCGGATATTATTGGTGAAAAACGGCGAATTGCTCATGCTTTCCACGCCGCCGGCGATCACGATGTCTGCCATCCCGACCCGGATCTTGTTCACCGAGTTCTGGACCGAGCACATGCCGGAAGAACAGGCCTGCTGGATCGTATAGCCCACCACCTCGTAAGGAAAGCCCGAAAGCAGCGCCGCATGTCTTGCCACGTTGTGGATGGCCGAGGAAGGACGGGTCTCGCCCATGACGATCTCATCGACCATATCCTTGCTGATGCCGCCGCGTTTTACGATCTCCTCAAAGACGGCTGCCGACAGATCAGCCACGGTCAGCGGCCGCAGCGCTCCGCCCATTTTCCCGATGGGCGTCCGGCAGTATGCCGTTATATAAACATCTCTCATGTTTTCCTCCTGTGATCAGATCACTGCCCTCTCGCGCAGTTCCTGAAGCTTTGCCTCATCGTAGCCGAGCAGCTCGCCGTAGACTTCCGCGTTGTGCTGTCCCAGAAGCGGCGCAGGCATCCGCAGGCTGCTCTTCGTCTCAGAAAGCTTTATCGGGTTATTGGTCACGGTCATCTCGCCGATGCCCGGCTGGTCCATATGGATCAGCATCTCCCGTTCTTCGGTAAAATATGTATTGTTTGAGATCTCATCCATGTCCCAGATCGGCCCGGCCGGGATGCCGCAGGCCAGGCAGGTCTCCACGATCTCATCGACCGTCAGATCGGCCGCCCAGTCTTCCACGATCTTCTTGATGTCCGCATAATTGTCCGAGCGCCGTGCCATGATGCAGTAGCGTTCATCGTCCGCAAGCTCCGGACGTTTCAGCACCTGCTCCGCGAACTTACGGAACAGCTTGTCGCTGCCGCAGGCCAGGTTGAAATAGCTGTCCTTCGCCTTAAAGGAGCCGTAGGGTGCGTTGCCCACGTAGCGGTTGCCGAGGCGGGGCACCAGATGGCCGCTTACGAAATAGCGCACATTTTCCGACGGCATGAGGGCTAACACCGAATCGAGCAGGGCGATATCCACACACTGGCCTTCACCGGTCAGCTCTCTGGCATGCAGCGCCGCAAGGATGCCGATTACGGCGTTCATGCCCGCGGAGATGTCAGCGATGGACGTGCCGACACGGTTCGGTTCGCCGCCCTCGGTGCCCGTAAGAGCCATGATTCCTCCCATGCCCTGACCGATGATATCGTAGGCCGGCCGGGAAGCGTATTTGCCTTTCTGGCCGAAGCCGGAGATCGTTGCGAAGATGATCCGCTTATTCACGGCGCGGAACACATCGTAGCCCAGCCCCAGCTTTTCCATCACTCCGGGTCTGAAATTTGACAGGACCACGTCCGCCTTTTTCGCCATTTCCAGCAGCATCGCCCGTCCCTCAGGATCCTTCAGGTTCAGCGTGATGCTTCGTTTGTTCCGGTTCATTGCGGCAAAAAACGTGCTGGCGCCGTTTACATGGATCGGCGTCATTCGCGCGTCGTCACCCTTTCCCGGCATCTCGATCTTGATGATATCCGCTCCAAGGTCCCCCAGCCACATGGCTGCATACGGGCCGCTGAGGACTCTGGACAGGTCAAGGACCCGGATATCCCTTAGCGCTCCCTGTTCCATCATTTTTTTCGCCTCCCAAACTATGATCGGTTCAATTCACGTACTTAACTATCGGCCGAGTTTAGTTTATCATTGACTTTTTCATAATTCCAATTTATATTTTACTCAAATACATTTATTTATATAAATGATAAACGGGAGGCAGACATGGTCACGCTCCAGCAGCTGCGTTATTTCAGGGAGCTCGCCGCAAACGGTCATCTGACCCATACCGCGGAAAAGCTGCATATTACCCAGACATCCTTAAGCAATACGATCATCCATCTGGAGAAGGAACTCGGCGTCAGACTTTTCCGCCGCGTAGGCCGCAGTCTGGAACTGAGCGAGATCGGGGAAGCTTACCTTCGCTATGTCGAAGAAGGGCTTTCCTCACTGGACAACGGTCTTACTGTGGTGGACGATTATCTGAACCGAGGCAACAATTCCGTTTCAATAGCCATGAGCAGCTCCCACGTCTGGACGACCCTCATCCGTAATTTCCGCACGGAATATCGGGACTACAGCATCCGTCAGGTCAACTGCACGCGCCTGCAGTACCGCGACCTGCTGATCAGCCAGGAGACCGACCTTGTCATCGCGGGCATCGACGACCTGCCGCTCGGCGGCCTGGAATACACCATCTTCCGCCGGGAAAAGCTTTATCTCTGTGTCTATAAGGACCACCCCTTCGCCTCCCGGGACAGCATTTATCTGGAGGAGGCAAAGAACGAGTCCTTCATCAACCTAAGCGAGAGCGAAAGCTTCCGGATCTTCTGCGACAAACTGTTTGAGAAGGCGGGAATCTCTCCCAATGCATCGATCGAATGCGACTATATCATGCGCGGCAAGCTGATCGAGGCAGGCTTCGGCGTCGCCGTGACCACCGGCCGTTCCATCGACATGAACATGCTGGGCAACAACGTATTCATCCCGCTGTCGGATGACTTTGCGGAACGTCCCATCGCGATCATCTGGAATCCGAAGCATTATCTCGGCAAAGCCGCCCGGGATTTTAGGGATTATACACTGAAGACAGAAACGAAATAGGCAAGAATGCCCAGGAAGCTTGAAATCAATAACAAAGCGTGCTATAGTCATATTTGGATATAAAACGTCTATGGAGGTGCTGAATATGACACCCTTTGCGGAAATCATCCGTCCTTCAGCGGATCTGCGGAATCATTATAGCGAAATATCAAAGGAATGCCGGCAGAACCGGAAAACCGTGATCATCACGGTCAACGGACGCGGCGATACTGTCAGTATGGGCTACCAGCAGTATCAGGAATTGAAAGCCCGGATGGAACTGCTGGAGCTCCTGGGAGAAGCAGAGCAGGATGTGGCCGAAGGGCGCATCCTGCCGCTTGACGATACGTTTGGCAGACTACGTTCTGAGCTCACGGAGGCTCTCCATGAGTAAATATCAGATCCTTCGGACAGCCAAAGCAGATGAACAGATCTCGGATATTATTCACTATGTGGCTGCCGATTCCGGCGATCCCATGGTCGCACTTGCCTGTCTTGACCGTATGGAACAGGAGATCCGCAGGCTGGAGGATTTTCCGTTTATCGGAAGCGTTCCGCGTTATGCGGTGCTTCGGCACAGAGGATACCGTTACCTGATCTCTGACCGCTGGCTGGTCTTTTACAAGGTCAACGAAAAAGAACGGCTCGTGATCGTCTATGCCGTTCTGGATGCCCGTCAGGACTATCTGAATCTGTTAATATAGCAAAGAGGGGCGGTCCAGGATGTGAACCGCCCCTCTTTTAGCCGCAGAAAGCGGCTTTTTTATTTCCGTGCAAGGAGACTGAGCGCACGCTTTGCAATCGCCTCCTCATCCATGCCGCAGTCGCGGTAGATGAGTTCGGGATCGCCGGATTCTCCAAAGCAGTCCGGTATACCGACAAGTGCCATCGGGACCGGGCAGTGCTGAGCCGCATATTCCGCTACGGCCGAGCCAAGACCGCCCATGACGGTCGCATCTTCGAGGGTGAGGATCGCGCCGGTCTCGCGGGCTGCCGCTTCCACAGCTTCAGTATCGAGCGGTTTGATGGTGGACATATCCAGGATGTGCACGCCTGCGCCCTGCTCCTTCAGCGCTTCGGCTGCCGCGATGGCTTTTGCCAGCAGGATGCCGGAGCTGATGATGGTCAGATCCCGTCCGGTCTCTTTCACGAGGGTCGCCTTGCCAGGCATGAAGCGGTAGCTCTCATCGTACACATCCGGCACGGGATTGCGGTGCAGACGGATATACAGCGGACCTTCAAAATCAAGGGAAGCCTTCGCCATCTTTCTTGCTGAGACCGCGTCCGCGGGCTGCCAGATCGTCATGTTCGGGAAGGCGCGCATGATAGACACGTCCTCAACGGCCGCGTGCGTCGCGCCGTCGCCGCCTACCTGCAGGCCGGTATGCGTGCCGATGATGGTCACATTCTGTTTCGTATGGCAGATGAAGGTCCTGACCTGTTCACAGGCACGCATGGAAGCGAAGACCGCGAAGGTCGCAAGATACACCTTATTGCCGCAGGAGGCAAGGCCTGCCGAGGCCGCAGTCAGGTTCTGTTCCGCAATGCCGAAAGTGAATTCGCGTCCGGGGAACAGTTCGCCGAAATGCTCCAGGCCGCAGGTCTTGGTGTCCGCGCTGCAGACCACGAAATCGTGTGTCTTTGCCAGTTCCAGCAGTTCTTTTCCGAAAGCCATTCTGGTCGCCAAAGTCTTAGCCATCAGAGGATCCCTCCTTTCTCCACTTCCGCGAGAGCGGCAAACAGCTGTTCCTCGCTCGGCGCCTTGCCGTGCCAGAGGCTGTCGTCTTCCATGAAGGATACGCCGCGGCCTTTAGCCGTCCGCATGATGATCACGGCCGGCGCACGCATGGTTCGGGCTGTATGGAGGGCATGCAGGACTTCACGCATGTTGTTGCCGGCGCATTCTGTGACCTGCCAGCCGAAGGCTCTCCACTTGTCCGCCAGCGGCTCAATGCGCATGATGTCATTCACCCAGCCGTTGATCTGCACGCCGTTCGCGTCCACGATGGCGATCAGATTATCTGCTCTGTGGTGCGCGGCCGCCATGGCTGCCTCCCAGACGAGGCCTTCCTGGACCTCGCCGTCACCGAGCATAACGTAGGTCATGAAATCCTGGCCATGCAGCTTTGCCGAAAGGGCCATGCCGAGGCCGACTGAGAGGCCGTTGCCGAGCGAGCCGGTCGAAAAATCGATGCCCGGTGTTTTCAGCATATCCGGGTGCCCCTGCAGGATCGAGTGGTATTCGCGGAGCGTATCCAGCACCGCAGGGTCAAAATAGCCGCGTCTCGCAAGCGCCGCGTACTGTGCCGGGCAGGCATGCCCCTTGGAGAGAATGAAGCGGTCCCGGTCCGGCCAGTCAGGCCTTTTCGGATCGATGTTCATGACGTGAAAATACAGCGCCGTGATCATGTCGACAGCGGATAAAGACCCGCCCGGATGGCCGGCGCCGGCCTTTGCGATCATCCTGAGAATGTCTTTCCGAAGCTGCACGGCAGTCTTTTCGAGGCGCAGTACGTCTTCTTCCGTATAGTAATATCTTGTCATCGCCGTCCTCCTTTGCTTTCAGCGTACAGGGAAACAGCGGCGGATGTCCAATTCATCTTTTTTCTTTTGATTATCAGAAAAATTAATAATCATTTCTCCGGTCTTGTCTGGCTGTCCGCAAAATGCTACAATAAAAGCCGGGATCCGGCGCTTCAGGGCGCCGCCCGGCAGAAGATCCCGCAAAACAAAACACCCGCCCGCAGGCAGATGCAGACAGGCCGGACAACGGAAAGGACTGTACGATCATGGAATTATATGCAATGGAATATGTGCTCGCCCTGGCGGAGCACAAGAATTTCACCCTGGCCGCCGAAGCCTGCCACATCGGGCAGCCCGCCCTCTCCCAGCAGATCGCGCGGGTCGAGAAAGAACTCGGCGTTCCCTTGTTTCAGCGTTCGACGCACGGTGTCA
>CADCPP010000160.1 GCA_902803355.1 uncultured Lachnospiraceae bacterium
GTGGAGCATAGGGGATTCGAACCCCTGACCTCCACACTGCCAGTGTGGCGCGCTCCCAGCTGCGCTAATGCCCCAGACGAGGAGTATTGTAACACAGCCCGAAAAAAATGCAAGCACTTTTTTCGAAAAATAGAAAAAGCATGAAAGAGCGGTGCAGAAGCCCTCTGCCGCATTTCTTTGTTGGCAGGGAACGGAAACTGCGATATGATAAATTGACAGAGAAATGTCACTGAAAATACACGGCAGCAGGAGGAAAAACATGTTTACAGCGAAACAGGTGATCGACGCGAGGGCGGCGCGGCTGGATGCGGCCGCGGATGCCATCTGGGCAACGCCGGAGCTTGCCTTTGAGGAAAGACGCTCGGCCGCGACGCAGATCGAGGTGCTGCGGGAAGAGGGCTTTGCCATAGAGGAACATCTTGCCGGGATTGAAACGGCGTTCTCGGCCCGCTTCGGCAAGGGAAAGCCCATCCTCGGCGTACTGGGTGAATTTGACGCCTTGAGCGGCCTGGGACAGGAAGCGGACAGTCTGGAGAAAAAACCGAACGGGATGAGCGCCGGCCACGGCTGCGGCCATAACCTGCTGGGCATGGGATCCATTGCTGCCGCGATCGCGGTGAAAGCATATCTGGAAGAAAGCGGGAGCGAGGGCACCGTTATCTATTTCGGCTGCCCCGGCGAAGAAGGCGGCTCCGGCAAAGCCTTTATGGCGCGCGATCATGTGTTTGATGAACTGGACGCGGCAGTCAGCTGGCACCCGGCGATCATCAACAAGGTCAATACGAATTCCTCACTGGCAAATTATCAGATCCTGTTCAAATTTGACGGGACCGCTGCGCACGCGGCGGCAAATCCGGAGATGGGACGAAGCGCGCTGGATGCCCTGGAGCTTATGAATATCGGCGTGCAGTTTCTGCGGGAACACATGCCTTCCTCGGCAAGGATCCATTATTCGATCGTGGATAGCGGCGGGATCTCCCCCAATGTGGTCCAGCCTCATGCCGAGGCGCTGTATCTGATCCGCGCGGCAACCAATGACGGGGTCAGGCAGCTGTATGAACGGGTGCTGAAGATCGCCGAGGGCGCGGCCCTGATGACCGAGACAAAGGAAAGCCATGAGTTTATCAAGGCCTGTTCCAATACGATCAATAATGAAGTCCTGCAGCGGGAAATGGATCGGATCATGACGCAGATCGCGCCGCCGGTGCCGGATCAGGAGGACCTCGCCTTTGCCCGGGAACTGACGCTGCGGACCCTGATGGGCGCGCCGCATGCGGATCCGGAAAAGCCCTATGCCGCGATCAAGCTGCCTTATGATTACAACGTAGGCGAAGCTGCGGGCTCCGGCTCTACCGATGTGGGCGATGTAAGCTGGCTCTGCCCGCTGGCACAGCTGAGCGCGGCGACCTGGTGCCTGGGTACGCCGGGGCATTCCTGGCAGGTGGTCACACAGGGAAAACGGCGTATGGCGCATGACGCCATGCGCTACGCCGGCGTCATCATGGCAGAGACGCTGATCAGTCTGCTGAAACAGCCGGATCTGCTGCAGAAGGCGACGGCGGAATTCCGCAAACGAGTGGGGAAAGGCTATATCGCGCCGATCCCGGAGGGAGTGCGTCCCCGCTCGCTGACGAATCTGTAAGAGGAGATAAGGGCAATGAAAAAGATCGGGATGATCGTAGCGGTAGAGATGGATGCCGTGCTGCAGCTTTACGGCGCGCCGAAGGGAAAAGAGAAGCGCGGCGGATTTACCGTATATACCTATGAAAATACGGATTATGTTCTGTATGTGCTGAACAGCGGCGCCGGCGAGCTGGGGGCTGCGGCGGCGACGCAGCTGCTGATCTCGGTATACGAGGCAGAGCTGATCGTCAATTTCGGCGTGGTGGGCGGTTTGACCGAGGCTATGACGCTCGCACGGACCGTGGTGGTGGAAAGCGTGGTCCATACCGATTTTGACACGGCCGGCTGGAACGGCTTTGAGCCGGGACGTTACCCGAACTATCCTGACCGCTATATTCCGGTGACGCCCCGCCTGGTGCAGCTTTCGCAGGAGGTCTGCCCGGAACTCATCCCGGTGAGGTGCGCCTCCGCCGATAAGTTTGTGAGCGGTGAAGAGAAAAAACGCGCGCTGCACGAAGCCTTCGGGGCGGATATCTGCGAGATGGAAGCCGCGGGGATCGTGCTGACGGCAAACCGCTGCCAGGTGCCCTGCCTGCTGATCAAGGCGGTCTCGGACGGCATTACCGGAGGCGCAGAAGACTTTGAGCGCGAGCTGGCCAATTCCTCGGCGGTCTGTCTGAAAGTCATGGACAAGATCATCCGTGCCTTATAGAACATTTTGCGGAAGGAGAAGCGTTTTCCCCTTTTCAGAAGAGGCAAAATCTGCTATAATTAAA
>CADCPP010000161.1 GCA_902803355.1 uncultured Lachnospiraceae bacterium
CTTCGAGACCTGCAAGAGCTGCGTGGACGGCGGCTTCACCTCCGTCATGATCGACGCCTCCGGCAAGCCCTTTGAAGAAAACATCGCTATCACGCAGGAAGTGGTGAAATACGCGCACGATCACGGCGTGGTCGTCGAAGCTGAGCTCGGCACGCTGGCCGGCATCGAAGACGAAGTCAGCCATGCTGAGGGTTCCTATACCCGTCCCGAGGACGTACAGGAATTCGTGGAACGCACCGGCTGCGACTCCCTCGCGATCGCCATCGGCACCAGCCACGGCGCATACAAATTCAAACCCGAACAGTGCACCCGCGATGAGAACGGCATCCTGCAGCCGCCGCCCCTGCGCTTCGACATTCTGGAAGAAGTCGCGAGCCGTCTGCCCGGCTTCCCTATCGTTCTGCACGGCTCATCTTCCGTTCCGCAGGAATTCGTGAAGATCATCAACACCTACGGCGGTGCCATGCCCGACGCGGTCGGTGTGCCGGAAGACCAGCTGCGCAAGGCGGCTTCCATGGCGGTCTGCAAGATCAATATCGACTCCGATATCCGTCTAGCTATGACGGCGACCATCCGCAAGTACTTTGCGGAGCATCCGGCCGATTTCGATCCGAGACAGTACTTAAAGCCTGCCCGCGCTGCGGTGAAGGCCATGGTCGCTCACAAACTCGTGAACGTGCTGGGCTGCAACGGAAAAGCCTGAGCATAGACGCCCTCACTGAGGGAGACAATTTGCACCGGGGCCGCAAAAACAGTTTACAAGCGGCCCCGGTTTGTGCTATACTGTTTCTACCTTTTTTTAAGGAGAGCTTATTTATGCAGTATGTCATGAAAGGCGGGAGCCCCCTGGTGGGCGAAGTGACCGTCAGCGGAGCCAAGAACGCCGCATTAGGGGTTCTTACGGCAGCGATCATGGCTGATGAGACCGTCACCGTCGATAATCTTCCGGACATCATGGACATCAAAGCCCTGCTGTCTGCTTTCGAAGAGATCGGCGTCATGGTGGACCGCACATCAAGACACAAGGTATCCCTGAACGGGGCTAATATCTTTTCTGCCTGTGCCGACAGCGAATACGTCAAGAAACTCCGCGCGAGCTATTACCTGCTCGGCGCGTTACTGGGGAAATATCATCATGCCGAAGTGGCCATGCCCGGCGGCTGCAACATCGGGACCCGCCCCATCGACCAGCACTTAAAGGGCTTCCGCCTTCTGGGCGCCGAAGTCGCGTTAAAGGACGGCAAGGTCATTCTGGACGCCCGCGAGCTGCACGGCGCGCATATCTATCTGGATATGGCCTCTGTGGGCGCGACCATCAATCTGATGATGGCGGCGGCCATGGCGAAGGGCAATACCATTATCGAGAACGCGGCGAAAGAGCCGCACATCGTTGACGTGGCCAATATGCTGAACAGCATGGGTGCCTCCATCAAGGGCGCCGGCATGGACGTGATCCGCATCAAAGGCGTGGACCGTCTGCACGGCAGCGAATACACCATCATTCCCGACCAGATCGAAGCCGGCACCTTTATGATGGCGGCTGCCATCACCCGCGGCGATATCCTGGTCCGGAACATCATCCCGCAGCATATGGACGCCGTGTCCGCAAAGCTCATTGAGATGGGCTGCGAGGTCACGGAACTGGGCAGCGCCATCCGCGTGACCGGCAAGCCGAATTTCTACGCCTGCAACGTGAAAACGCTGCCGTACCCCGGCTTCCCGACAGATATGCAGCCGCTCATGGGCGTGTGCCTGGCCCTCGCCGAAGGCACCGGGATCATTACCGAGAGCATTTACGAAAACCGTTTCAAATATGTGGATGAACTGGCCAAAATGGGTGTGGATGCGGAAGTGCGCGGCACCGTGGCGGTCTTTAAGGGCAGCAGTGTTCTGCGGGGCGCGGAGATCAATGCCCCCGACCTGCGGGCCGGCGCGGCCCTGGTGCTGGCAGGCCTTGCAGCCGATGGTTTTTCTGTTGTGAACAACATCGAATACGTGCTGCGCGGCTATGAGGATTTCGACGGCAAGCTCAGAGAGCTCGGCGCGGAGATCGCTCTGGTGAAAGATGAAAAAGACATCCGTAAATTCAAGATGAGAGTAGGATAATATGGAAAGACGTTTATTTACGTCCGAATCGGTAACAGAAGGGCATCCGGACAAAATGTGCGATCAGATCTCTGACGCCATTCTGGATGCCCTTCTCGAGCAGGACCCTATGAGCCGGGTGGCATGTGAAACGCTGACCAACACCGGCTTTGTTGTTGTCATGGGGGAGATCACCACCCATGCCTATGTGGATATTCCGCACATCGTGCGTCAGACGGTGCTGGATATCGGCTATGACCGCTCCGAATACGGCTTCGACGGCAACACCTGCGGTGTATTCACCGCCATCGACGAGCAGTCGCCGGATATCGCCATGGGCGTGAACAAGGCCATGGAAGTGCGCGGCGAAGGCGCGCTGAGCGATGAAGAGCTGGACCAGATCGGCGCCGGCGACCAGGGCATGATGTTCGGCTACGCGACGAATGAGACGCCGGAATATATGCCGTATCCGATCGCCATGGCGCACCGCCTCTCCAGACGGTTGACCGAGGTGAGAAAGAACGGCACGCTGCCCTATCTGCGGCCGGACGGCAAGACACAGGTCACCGTGGAATATGATGAAGACGGCCGGCCTGCCCGCATCACGAATATCATCGTGAGTGCGCAGCACGATCCGGACATCACGCAGGAACAGATCCACGAAGACATCCGCAGACAGGTGATCGACGCGGTGGTGCCGCAGGATATGGTCGATGAGGAGACCACTTATCTGATCAATCCCACCGGGCGTTTCGTGGTGGGCGGCCCCAAGGGCGACAGCGGCCTGACCGGACGGAAGATCATTGTGGATACCTACGGTGGCTATGCACATCACGGCGGCGGCGCCTTCTCCGGCAAGGATCCGACCAAGGTGGACCGCAGCGCGTCCTATGCAGTGCGCTACGCGGCCAAGAACCTGGTTGCGGCAGGGCTCGCGGACAAGTGCGAGATCGAAGTGGCGTATGCCATCGGCGTGGCGAATCCCACATCTGTCCAGGTGGACACCTTCGGCACCGGCAGGCTGCCGGAACATAAGCTTGCGGAGATCGTCCGGAAGGAATTCGATCTGCGCCCGGCCGGGATCATCAAAATGCTGGACCTGCGCCGGCCCATCTACCGCAAGACCACGAACTACGGACATTTCGGCCGCATGGATGAAGACTTCAGCTGGGAAAAACTGGACAAGGTCGACGCGCTGAAGAAATATCTGGCAAAATAGCTAAAGATACAGCTCATGGCGCCGCGGGATCTTTTTAAGGAACCCCGGCAGGCTGAGGAAACGCTGAACGGAGAATAAAACGATGATGCAGATGAGAACACATACCTGCGGGGAACTGCGGATGGAACATGTGGGACAGACGGTCACCCTGTCCGGCTTTATGGAAAATGTGCGTCTGGTGGGCGGAAATCTTGCCTTCGTGATCCTGCGCGACTTTTACGGCACCACGCAGCTCGTGGCCGAGTCGCCCGAGGTGCTGGAGATCTTCAAAGGCATGAACAAGGAGACCACCATTCAGGTGACGGGCAAGGTGCGCGAGCGCTCGAGCAAGAACCCCAAACTCCCTACCGGCGACATCGAGGTGGTGCCCGAAGAGGTGAAGATCCTGGGCAAATGCCGCTACAACGCGCTGCCGTTTGAGATCAACAGAAGCCGCGAGGCGGATGAGGCGCAGCGCCTGAAATACCGCTTCCTTGACCTGCGCAATCCTGCGGTCAAGAAGAACATCATCCTGAGGACCCAGGTCATTGCCGCCATGCGCAAAGCCATGATGGAGCACGATTTCCTGGAGATCACCACGCCTATTCTGACGGCGTCTTCTCCGGAAGGTGCGCGCGACTATCTGGTTCCCGCCAGAAAGCATCCAGGCAAGTTCTACGCCCTGCCGCAGGCGCCGCAGCAGTTCAAGCAGCTGCTCATGACCGCCGGTTTCGACCGCTATTTCCAGATCGCCCCCTGCTTCCGCGATGAAGACGCGCGCGGCGACCGTTCTCCGGGCGAGTTCTACCAGCTCGACATGGAGATGGCCTTTGCCACGCAGGAGGATGTGTTTGCCGTCATCGAAGACGTGCTTCCGCCCATCTTTGCCAAATACGGCACCTACAACGTGGCCACGCAGCCGCCTTTCCGCCGCATCAGCTACAATGATGCGCTCGCCGTCTACGGCACCGACAAGCCGGATCTGCGGATCGACCTCACCGGGAAGGACGTCACCGACCTTTTTGCTGAGACCGAGTTCGAGCCCTTCAAGGGCCAGAGCGTGAAGGCCGTTGCCATCAGCAAATGCACGCTCACCCGCAAGCAGATCGAAAAGCTCCTCACCGACTGCGAAGTGCAGAGCGGCTCCAAGGGCTACTGGTTCAAGGTCGAAGAGGAAGGCCTTGCGGGCGGCATCTCAAAGTTTGCGGGTCCCGTGAAGGAAGCGCTGACGGAGCGCCTTGGCCTTGAGCCCGGCATGCTGGTGGTCGTCGCGGCAGGCGAGCTCGCGACCAAATCCATGGGTGTCATGATCAAGACCTTCGGCGCGGCCTGTGAAGGCCACATGGATAAGGAACGCTACGAATTCTGCTGGATCGTGGACTTCCCCATGTACGAGATCGGCGAGGAAAGCGGCGAACTTGAGTTCTGCCACAATCCCTTCTCCATGCCGGCGGGCGGCCTTGAGGTCCTGCTCCAGGCAGAGCGCGGCGAGATCGACCCGCTGACCATCACCGCCGACCAGTACGACCTGGTCTGCAACGGCATCGAGCTCTCCTCGGGTGCGGTCAGGAACCACGACCCCGAGATCATGATCAAAGCCTGCGAGATGGTCCGTCTGGGCGAGGAAGATGTGAAGTCCAAATTCCCGGCCATGTACAATGCCTTCTGCTACGGCGCGCCGCCTCACGCGGGCATCGCTCCCGGCGTGGACCGCATCGTCATGCTGCTGGCTGCGGAGGATACCATCCGCGAGATCATTCCGTTCCCGATGAACAAGAACGCGCAGGACGTGATGATGGGCGCGCCTTCCGAAGTCACCCAGAAGCAGCTTGATGAGCTGCACATCAGGATTGACCTTGAAGAGAAATAAATAAGACAGTGCTGACCACCCTCCCCCGGCAGACGGGGGAGGGTGCTGCGCCCTTAAGGCGGCAGCATCTTCCGGAGAAAAACAATGAAAGATCCTCTCATCTTTGAGATCATCGGCTATGTGGGCTCGGCCTTCGTGCTGGCCTCCTTCCTCATGGCGTCGGTGGTGCGGCTCAGGATCATCAATTCCGTCGGCTGCATCGTCTCGGTCGTTTACGGCCTGCTGATCCATGCCTACCCGACCGTGATCATGAACGCGGCATTGCTGCTGATCAACATCTTCTTTCTTATCCGCATGTCGAAGCAAAAGAGCGCGGACTACCATGCGGACCGGGTGGAAGAGGGCGATCAGTTCCTTGCCTATTTCCTTGAGGTGCACGGCGAAGATATCCGCCGATACTTCCCTTCCTTCAGCCCGCAGAAGTCCTGCAATTATATTCGCTTTTCCTACTGCGGAGACAAGGCGGCAGGCCTGATCATGGGGGAGCTTTCAGAGGACGGGGGGCTGAGACTGGCGCTGGACTATACAACGCCGGAGTACCGGGATCTTTCCGTGGGCAGCTGGCTCTACGGACAGCTGGCAGAAGAAGGGATCAGGAGAGTGATTCTTGCGGTCCCCACGGAAAATCATGAAAACTACATGGTAAAGATGGGCTTTGTCAAAGAAAACGAGGGATATGTGAAAATGTTGAACTAAGAGCCTCCCCTGGCAACCGTCACGGAAGCAAAGGGTGCCGCGCCGCTCTGAGGAGATGCGCAGCATCGGCGAGGCAATCTCGAAAAAGAAAGGAAACGATATGCAGTTCATCAAAGGTCTCACCGCCAAGGGCGGTCATTATTCTCCCGGCGTCATCGCCGGCGGCATGCTCTACATTTCGGGGCAGCTTCCCAAAGATCCGGCAACGGGCGAATTAGTCAAAGGAAGCTTTGCCGAACAGACAAAGGCAGCCCTCGCCTGCGTGGACAGGGTCCTCGCATCGGCCGGACTCAGCAAAGAAGACGTGGTCATGTGCCATGTCTATATTCCGGATATGGCCGGCTGGGATGAAGTGAACCTGGCCTACGGCGAGTTTTTCGGAGATCACAAGCCGGCCCGCGTGGTCGTGCCCA
>CADCPP010000162.1 GCA_902803355.1 uncultured Lachnospiraceae bacterium
AGCAGGCCAGGGTGATCTCCCAGACCGCTTTCTTAAGATGAAATCTCATAGCTGATGGCTGCTTTCTTCTGCTGCAGGCGCGTTTTCTTCCTGAGAAAACAGCATCCCGCATTCGGGGCAGAATCTGCCTTTTCGGACGATGCTGCCGCAGCCTGGACATTTCACCATGAGGGTTCCTGGGAGCGAGGCGCCGCATTCGGAGCAGAAGCGGCCCTGGACGACCGGTGACCCGCAGACGGGGCAGATCGTAAGCTTGCCCTTATCCTCAGGGCTTGGCGTCCCAGTCTGATCCTCCTGTGTGCTCCTGCGTTTTGCAAAGTACTCGGGGCCGGCGTAGACCATCATCATCTGGCCGGTGGGGCGCCGCGGACCGGCGTAGACCGGCGCCATCGGCGGGATGTCCGGTCCGGCATAGACACCTTCCATAAGCCGGCGATCCGCCTCGGCCGCCTTTTTGGGCACCGGCTCGGGCAGGGGCTCCGGCTCTTCCTCATCCTCCGGCGGCGGCCCCATATAGACTTCCTCCAGCACCGGCTCATCATCCGGATCTTTCTCGTCGGCAAAGCTGCCCGGGTAGGGCTTCTTCGGCTTATTCCCCGCGATCTTCTCCTTCAGCGAGGCCAGCAGGTTTCTTCGCATCGGCGGCCCCATATAGACGCATTTCATCTGGTCGTCGGAGCGTCCGTTATTGTTGTCATTCATGGTATTTCCTTTCCTGATCGGCGGATTATACAGGAAAATGCCGCCCGGAGGCGGCATTTTCTTTAAAACACGTCTTATTTATTTGCCATCGCGATGGAACCGGCGAGCGACAGGAACGCGTGCTCAGGCGATTCGCTGCGGCCGGAGATGGCCACCGGAATGGTGGTTCCGGAGAGCACGCCGCAGGCATAGCTGTGCAGGTGCGCATCCCAGAACTTGCAGATCAGGTTGCCGGCCAGCAGGCTCGGCACCACGATCCCGTCAAACTTGCCGCTGTATTCGCACTCAAAGTGCTTCAGCTCTGCCGCTTTCTTGCTGATGATCAGGTCGTAGGTGATGGGTCCGAACAAGTTGCAGTCGGCGATCGGCTCTTCCTGATGATGCAGCACGATGGTCTGCGCTTCCACGGTGTCTTTCATGTGGAAGCTGGGCTTTTCGACCAGAGACAGCAGCGCGATGTTCGGCTTCTCGATGCCGAAGTTCTTCAGCGCCTCCGTCATGTTGCGGATGACTTGCTCGCGCTGTTCAATGGACGGCTCCACAAGCAGCGTGCAGTCGGAGACGGCCAGCAGGCGATCATATTCATCGGATTTCATCACACTGATATGCGTGACCAGACGGCCTTCCTTGATCAGGTGATTGCTCTTGTTCATGATGGGCAGCAGGAAATCGCGGGTCTGGATATTGCCGCGCATCAAAACGTCCGCGCTGCCGGCCTGGATCATATCGATCGCGAACTGTACCGGATTGGCATTATTGCCGGTCGGGTAGAAATCATAATCACGCTCGGCCAGGCCCAGTTCTTCCAGCATTTCCTTGGTCTTCCTGAAGTTGCCGATCAGAATGGGCTCTGCGAAGCCCGCTTCCTGCGCGGCGAAAACGCCCTGCAGGATATTGGCGCTGTTCGCGCCGATCACGGCCACCTTCTTCGTGCCGGCCGCTTTCGCTCTTTCTACGATCTGTTCAAATTCTTTCGGGTAAGTCAGCATATCTTCCTCCTTACAGCAGGCCGCCGACGGCTTTGATCAGCGCCGCGAACACCAGAGAAACAATGGTCATCAGCTTGATCAGGATGTTGATGGACGGGCCGGAGGTATCCTTGAAGGGATCGCCTACCGTATCGCCCCCGACCGCCGCATGATGGGCATCGGAGCCCTTGCCGCCGTGATTGCCTTCTTCAATATATTTCTTTGCGTTATCCCAGGCGCCGCCCGAGTTGGACATGAAGATGGCCAGCAGAACGCCGGTCACGAGCGAGCCGGCCAGCATGCCGCCGAGGGCGGTGGGGCCAAGCAGGAAGCCGACCAGCAGCGGGGACACCACGGCCATGATGCCGGGGATCATCATCTCGTGCAGAGCAGCCTGCGTGGAGATGGCTACGCAGCGCTTGTAGTCCGGCTTGCCGGTGCCTTCCAGGATGCCCGGGATGGTACGGAACTGATGACGGACTTCTTCGATCATCTTATAGGCCGCCTTGGAAACGGAGTCCATGGTCATGGAGGAGAACAGGAACGGCAGCATGCCGCCCACGAACAGGCCGATTATGACCTTGTAATCCAGCAGATCGATGCCCGCTTCGAACAGGCCGACGGCCTGCGCATAGGACACGAACAGGGCCAGTGCGGTCAGTGCCGCGGAGCCGATGGCGAAGCCCTTGCCCATGGCAGCGGTGGTGTTGCCTACGGCGTCCAGACGGTCCGTGATCTTGCGGACATCCTTCGGCAGGTGAGACATCTCCGCGATGCCGCCGGCGTTGTCGGCGATGGGGCCGTAGGCGTCGACCGCGACGGTGATGCCGGTGGTGGACAGCATGCCCACGGCTGCCAGCGCGATACCGTACAGACCAAAGGCTTTATAAGCGCAGAAGATACCCACAGCGATCAGCAGGATCGGAATACCGGTGGACTGCATGCCCACGGCAATGCCGCTGATGACGGTCGTGGCAGGGCCGGTCTCGGACTGCTGCGCGATCTTCTTGACGAAGCGGTAGTCGCCGGAGGTGTAGATCTCGGTCACGATACCGATGACAAGGCCCACGATCAGGCCGCTGATGATGGCGATGGCCGCGCCGAACTTACCATCAAAGAAGACATAGCTGAGCGCGATGGTGCCGACCACAACGATCGCGGAAGCCGCGTAGCTGCCGGCCTTCAGCGCTTTGTGCGGATTGGACTTTTCGTCTCCTCTCACGAAGAAGCAGCCCAGGATGCCGGCCGCGATGCCAAGCGCCGCGATCAGCAGCGGGAACAGCGCGCCCTTGGCCTGATATTCCAGCACGCCGAGGGTAACGGCGGAAACGATGGAGCCCACATAGGATTCGAACAGGTCGGCGCCCATGCCGGCCACGTCGCCCACGTTGTCGCCTACGTTGTCGGCGATGGTCGCGGGGTTGCGGGGATCGTCCTCAGGAATACCGGCTTCGACCTTGCCCACAAGGTCAGCGCCAACGTCGGCCGCTTTGGTATAAATGCCGCCGCCCACACGGGCAAACAGCGCGATGGAAGAAGCGCCCAGAGAGAAACCGGACAGGGCGTCCGTGCTTCCGGTCACCAGATAGATGATGCACGCGCCGAACAGACCGAAGCCGACCACGCACATGCCCATAACGGCGCCGCCCGAGAACGCGATCGAAAGCGCCGCGTTCTGGCCTTTATTCTTCGCCGCAGCCGCAGTACGCACGTTGGCCTTCGTGGCCACGTTCATCCCGATATAGCCGGCAGCGGTGGAGAACAGCGCACCTCCGAGGAAGCAGACCGCCGAAGTCCAGCTGATCCCGAAGCCGATCGCAACGAAAAGGACCGCCACGAAGAAGACCAGGATCTTATATTCCGCCATCAGGAAAGCCTTTGCCCCCTGATGAATGTGTCCGGCGATCTCCTGCATACGTTCCGTACCGGCGTCCGCCTTGCCTACTTTCCGAATCAGGTATGCCGCAAACAGCAAAGCTAAAACGCCAAGCACCGCAGGCAGCCAGTTCATGAAATCTTGCATATGTGCCTCCTTATGTATGGTAATGAAATAAACTTTTCATTTTTCTTTAACAGATGGATTATACCCTCGATCCGGGAAGAAGTAAACCCGTTTTCCTGTTTTATTTAAGAAAAATGATCAGTTATTTCCGATCGTAAACGTTTTCGCCGTTAAAAGGAAAAATCTCCGGTCAAACCCGTTTACGCTCCTCATTCCGACTCTTGATAGATTCCTATTATACCGACAAATCGGAAAATGTAAACTGTTTTTTCAAAAAAAATAAACGATTATCAAGCAAAATCGTAAACGTTTGCATTTTCAGTCAGCCATCCGGTTCATTTTGCCCTTTCCCAAGTCGGTGCTCAGTTCTTCTCTGCCGGGAAACACAGCGGTAAAGTCAGTCCGCTTTGCCGTCTCAATGAAAGCCTTCAGCATCTTCCATCCGCTCTCCTCCTGCCGCCAGCCGAAGCGGACCGGGTAGGTCGTTTCTCCTTCCGGGAAATGCAGGATAAAAAGACTGTCCGCAGCGCCTGTCGAAAGAGTTTGGAGCAGATCTTCGGGGCAGAAGCAGGCGCCCTCGCCGAGCACGCACATGTCCATGACCGTTCCGATATTGGCAGCAGACGCCCTGACCTCCGGCCTTATGCCTGCCCTGCGGATCAGGTTCCGCTCGATCCTGCCGGTCACGCCCTGGATATTGCTCATCAGGAAAGGGAGGCCGGAAAGCAGGCGCAGATCCTGCGTTTTTTTCAGCTCAGCCTTTACCTCCTCCGCGCGGGCTTCGAAGTGCTCCTGAAGGAGTCTTTCGCTCACGGCAAGAACGATCTCCGCCTCATAGTAGTCCTCCATGGCAACGCCGTGGGCATCGGCCGGGAAGTTAGCGATGGCAAGATCGATCTCGCCGGCATAAAGCGCCGGCAGCAGTTCATCGTTTTTCCGCTCATCGATCCTCACCTCCACAAGCGGCCAGGTCCTGTGATAAGCACGGATAATAGGCGGCATCAGCATTTTGCCGCGGTTTACGGCAATGCCTACGCGAAGCCGCCCTCTCTTCTCCTCCCGGATCTCGGCGAAGTCCCGCAGCATGCGGTCCCGGCTCTCCAGGATGGTTTTCGCATAACGCAGAAAGCACTCCCCTCCGTAGGTGAGTTCGAGCGGGATATGGCGCACGAACAATGCGCAGCCAAGTTCCTTTTCAAGGGACGCGATGGCCGCGCTTAAGGTCTGCTGCGTAATGTACAGCGCCTCTGCCGCCTGTGAAAAGCTGCGTTTTTCCGCTACCTGAAGAAAATAATTCATGTTCTGAAAATTCATGATCCCCTCCTGAAGCTGCCGGATCTCCCCGCTGTCATGGCAGGCCCCACGCTTCTGACGCGCAGACCGCGCCCCACAAGATACAGTTATTTATTTGTATTATATACAAATTTAAACAGTTGGACAACGATCTTTTTCTGTTTTATTCTTTAGTTGAAAAGAAAACAAAGGCGCGGAGCCGCCGCAGCCCATTTCATCATCGTAAAACCAGAAAGGAGCCCGTCATGAAAAAGAACAGTAATAAGACCGAACAGGAAAACCGTAAGCAGGAAAACAGCCTTTCTCTTGCGACCTCAGATCAGAAGACGATCCTTGCCGCCGCGGAGGAATATCTCGAGAACGGGTACAGCTATCCCCTCTTCGCCCCGGGCTGCTGCTGTGACTAAAGAACGGCAATCGGTATTACTTTTCTGTTCGATGCCGTAAATCTTACCGCAGACAAGAACCGCCCTTCCGGCTTCAGGCACCGGAAGGGCGGGTTTTTTGTACTCTTCAGAGAGAGCTGATCACGCCTTCAGGAAGGCTTCGTAGCCTTTGACGGCTTCATAGATATCTGCCTTGCTGGCGGCTTCGCAGGGGGCGTGCATGCTGAGCACGGCAATGCCGGCATCCACCACGTTCATGCCGTAGTTGCCGGCGATGTAGGCGATGGTCCCGCCGCCGCCCTGGTCGACTCTGCCGAGCTCAGCGGTCTGCCAGAACACGCCGGCGTCATCCATGATGCGGCGCACCTCGGCGAAATACTCGGCGGAGCAGTCATTCGAGCCGCTCTTGCCGCGTGAGCCGGTGTATTTGTTGAAGACCAGGCCGCGGCCGAAGTAGGCCGTGTTCTTCCTCTCGTTTACGCCGGCGTAGTTGGGATCATAGGCCGCGCTGACGTCGGAGGAGAGCATCTTCGCATTGCGGAGAGCCCGGCGAAGTTCCAGCTCACTATACTGTCCGCACAGGTCCATGACCTCCGCCACGGCATTCTCAAAAAAGCGGGAGTGCATGCCGGTCGCGCCCACGGAGCCGATCTCTTCCTTGTCTACCAGCAGGCAGACGGCGGTCTTTTCCGGCTTCTTCACATTCAGCATGGCTTCCAGCGAGGTGAAAGCGCAGATGCGGTCATCGTGGCCGTAGCCGAGGATCATGCTGCGGTCAAGACCGAGGTCGCGGGCAGGCCCCGCCGGGACCACCTCAAGCTCGGCGGAGAGGAAATCCTCTTCTTCGATATCGTATTTGTCCTTCAGGATCTTCAGGATATTGTCCTTCACGTTGCCCTTCGGATCTTTCTTTTCGCCCTTCTTCGGCTTCTTTTCGTCCTCGTCCTTCTTTTCGACGACTTCGCTGCCGATGAGCAGGTTCAGGTCCTCGCCTTCGATGACGGTCGCGCCGCTCTTCTTCATCTGATCCGCGGACAGGTGGATCAGCAGGTCGGTGATGCAGAGCACCGGATCATCCGGATCTTCCCCGATGACCACCTTGACCGCACTGCCGTCCTTCTTCGCCACTACGCCGTGGATCGCGAGCGGGATGGTCACCCACTGATACTTCTTGATGCCACCGTAATAGTGCGTATCGAGCAGCACGAAATCGGTATCCTCATAGAGCGGGTTCTGCTTTAAGTCCAGGCGCGGGCTGTCGATGTGCGCGCCGAGGATATTCATGCCCTCGGAGATGGGCGCGGTGCCGATGGTGAACAGGACCATGCTCTTGCCCATGATGGTGTCGTAGACCTTATCTCCCGCCTTCAGCTTTTTGCCTTTTTTACGGGCCTTTTCCAGGGAGATGTAGCCGGCCTTTTCCGCGGCTTCCACGGCCTGATCGACGCATTCACGTTCGGTCTTTCCGCGGGTGATGAACGTCTTGTAGCGTTCGCAGAGCTCATTCAGTTTTTCCTTCTGTGCGGCGTCATAGGACAGCCAGGCATTCTTGCGTTCCATGTTGTTCCTCCTTGATCATTCTCCCATCTGGGCCAGGCGTTCCTTAACGTCTACCAGCATCCTGGCGTATTTTTCACGCTTGGCTTTTTCTTCTTCCACCTTGGCGGCAGGCGCCTTGGCCAGGAATTTTTCGTTCTTCAGCATGCCGTCGGAGCGGCGGATCTCGCCCTCCAGGCGCTTCTCCTCGTTTTTCAGGCGTTCCCGTTCCTTATCCATATCCACGAGCTCGGCAAGCGGCAGATACACGGTGCCCGCCGGGGTCACGGCAGAGACGGCGTCGTCGCCGATGCCGCTCCTGTCCGCCTGCGTTTTCACCGCGCTGCCCGAGGCAAGCGCCGCGATAAACGGTGCGCTTAAGGAAAGGGCTTCCCGCACCTTCTCACTTTCGGAAACGATGAAGATGTGCGGCTTCTTCGCGGCCGGAACGTTCAGGTTCACGCGGGCAAGACGGACCGCGCGCACCACGTCCTTGGCCCACTCGATGCGCTGTTCTTCCTCGGGGAAGTCGCGGGCGGGATCATACAGCGGCCAGGCGCTCCTCATGATGGTCTCCTCTCCCGTCTCCAGGTAGCCGTAGATCTCCTCCGTCACGAAGGGGATGAAGGGGTGCAGGAGCTTTAAGGAAGTTGCGAGGACCGTCCGCAGGGTCCAGGCCGCAGCGGCCTTAGAGGCGGCGTCATCACTCTGGTAGAAGCGCGGCTTCACCATCTCGATATACCAGTCGCAGAACTGCTCCCAGACGAAGTCATAGACCTTCTGCATGGCGATGCCCAGTTCGAAGCGTTCCATGTTGTCGGTCACGTCCTTCACCACACGGTTTAAGAGGGAAAGGATCCACTTATCTTCCGGAGCAAGGCTCTCCTGCGTCACGCCGGAAATATCCACGCCTTCCATGTTCATCATCATGAAGCGGGAGGCGTTCCAGACCTTGTTGATGAAGTTGCGGGACGCTTCCACGCGTTCCCAGTAGAAACGCATGTCGTTCCCCGGCGAGTTGCCGGTCACGAGCATCAGGCGCAGGGCATCCGCGCCATATTTGTCGATCACCTCCAGCGGGTCGATGCCGTTGCCGAGGGACTTGCTCATCTTGCGGCCTTCGGAGTCGCGCACGATGCCATGGATGAGCACGGTATCGAAGGGCGCCTTTCCGGTATAGGCAAGGCCGGAGAAGATCATGCGGCTCACCCAGAAGCCGATGATGTCGTAGCCCGTCACGAGGGTATTCGTGGGGTAGAATTTTTCCAGATCCTTCGTCTGCTTCGGCCAGCCCATGGTGCTGAAAGGCCAGAGAGCGCTGGAGAACCAGGTATCGAGTGTATCCGGGTCCTGCGTGAGGGCGCCGCCGCAGTGCGGGCACTTCTCCGGGGCTTCCTTTGCCACAACGGTCTTGCCGCATTCTTCGCAGTACCAGGCCGGGATGCGGTGTCCCCACCAGAGCTGCCGGGAAATGCACCAGTCGCGGGTGTTCTTCATCCAGTTCAGATAGATCTTCGTAAAGCGTTCCGGCACGTATTTAATGGTGCCGTTTTCCACAGCTTCGATCGCCGGGGCGGCCAGCGGCGCCATCTTCACGAACCACTGCTTGCTGACCATCGGCTCGATGGTGGTGTGGCAGCGGTAGCAGGTGCCCACATCGTGCTTGATGGGCTCGACCTTCTTCAGGAAGCCGCCGGCTTCAAGATCCTTCAGGATCTCCTTTCTCGCTTCAAGCGTCGTCAGGCCGGCATATTTGCCGCAGTCGAGCACCTCGGGCTCGCCGAGCGCCACCTTCCCGGCGGCCTTTTCCGCCGCCGCCTCAGCCGCTTCCTTCGCGCCGGTCATATGGCCGTCGTAGGTAAAGACGCGCACCCGCGGAAGATTGCAGCGTTCGCCGACCTCAAAGTCGTTCGGGTCATGGGCAGGCGTGATCTTCACCGCGCCGGTCCCCTTGGTCATATCGGCATGTTCGTCGCAGACGATCGGGATCTCTTTATTGAGAAGAGGCAGGATCACGTGGCAGCCGTGCAGGTGCGCGTAGCGCGGATCCTCCGGATTCACGGCCACGGCGGTATCGCCCAGCATGGTCTCGGGACGTGTGGTCGCCAGCTCCAGCATCTCGCCGGTCTCTTTCACCGGATAGAGCAGATGCCAGAAATGGCCCTCCTGCTCCTCGTATTCCACCTCGGCGTCCGAAATGGAGGTTTTGCAGTGCGGGCACCAGTTGACCATGCGGTTTCCGCGGTAGATCATGCCTTCGTCATAAAGCTTCACGAAGACTTCCTTCACGGCGTCCGAGCAGCCCTCGTCCATGGTGAAGCGCAGGCGGTCCCAGTCACAGGAGGAGCCCATCTTCTTTAACTGCTCCACGATGCGGCTGCCGTATTTTTCCCGCCAGGCCCAGGCACGCTCAAGGAAGCCCTCGCGGCCTACCATCTCCTTGGTGAGCCCTTCTTTGCGCATGGCTTCCACGACCTTTGCTTCGGTCGCGATGGAGGCGTGGTCCGTGCCGGGCAGCCACAGAGCTTCATAGCCCTGCATCCTCTTGAAGCGGGTCAGGATGTCCTGCAGCGTGTTGTCGAGCGCGTGCCCCATGTGCAGCTGGCCCGTGATATTGGGCGGCGGCATCACGATG
>CADCPP010000163.1 GCA_902803355.1 uncultured Lachnospiraceae bacterium
CATCGACAAGGAAGTCTATGCGTTCTCGCTGCCGCTCGGCGCCACCATCAACATGGACGGCACCGCCATTTACCAGGGCGTCTGCGCCTTCTTCCAAGTCATGACCTGCTACAACCGCGGCCTCACCTTCGGTGAGATGGGCATGATCATCCTGCTGGCGACCCTTGCCTCCATCGACACCGCGGGCGTTCCCGGCGCCGGCGCCATCATGCTGGCCATGGTCATGGCTGGCATCAACCTGCCGATCGAAGCCGGTACCACGCTGGCTCAGGCTTACGCCATGATCCTCGGCATCGATGCTCTGCTTGATATGGGCCGTACCGCTCTGAACGTCACCGGCGACCTGACCTGCACGGCCTGCATCGCCAAGAAGCTCGGCCTGCTGAAGAAAGACTCGGTCCTGAAATAATCGATGAACAAAAAGGAACTGGAAAAACGACTGCAGGAACTCGGCCTGTACAGCAGCTACTTTCAGCGGAAAGAGCTGAAGCCGCTTGCCCAGATGATGAAGGAAGGAGAGCAGTTGAACTGCATCCTGACCGGCATCTTTGAGGGAAACCGGTCGATGCTTGCCGTCACCGACAGGCGTCTTCTGATCATTTTCAGCGGCGCGCTTGGCTCAGGGGAGTTCAAGGTGATAAAGCGGGAGGCTGTCACGGAACACTGGTTTCACCGGAAACTTCTGTTTTCCGAGGCCGGTTTTGCGACAGCAGAGCAACGCTTTGTATTCGCAAATACCCAGGGAGGCATCGAAAAGATGTATGAATGGGCGATGGCGCAGCCGCTGCCGGAGAAAGCCGCGGGTCCGTAAAGCCCCAAGCAGCTGTTTTTCACCCCAAAAGGAACCGGCCTGCAGATCATCTCTGCAGGCCGGTTCCTTTTATGGTGTCTGAACTCATTCAATGGATCTCTCTCTCCTGAACCTCGTAGCCGCAGAAACGGATCGCGGCTCTGGCAAGCTCCGCGGTAGGGTCGATGAACGGTCCTTCATCCGGCACTTCCATGGCGAGGATAGGCAGCTCCGTACAGCCGAGGATGAAGTAGTCCGCGCCTCTGTCTTTGAGGCCGCGCAGGAGTTTGATGAAGAGGGGAGTGCCCTCCGAAAGCGGACGGGAAGCCTTCACGATATCATAGATCAGGTATGTGAGCACATCTTTTTCCTCTTCCGATGGTTCAAGGAATGGAATGCCCGCGTTTTCCAGCGCGCGGCTGTAAAGTCCTGTGGCCAGCGTTCCCCTTGTGGCAAGGATCACGGCTTTCTTCCCCGGAAACTGTCTTGCCGAGGTCGAGGCGGCGGCATCCAGCATGTTCAGGAACGGTACGGGGCAGTCTTTTTTCAGTGCATCGAGGAAATAATGGGCCGTGTTGCAGGGCATGATCAGACACTGCGCGCCGGCGCGGATGAGCCTGTCCCTTGCGGCAAGCATCTCGGGAAGAGGATCCCTTCCGCCTGACAGGATCGCGGCAGTCCGGTCCGCGATGCCGGTATCCGAGTCGATGATCGTGTGGATGTGGGCATTGTCATTATCTGCCTGCGTAAGCAGCACGATCTTTTTATACAGATCGGCAGTGGCCAGGGGCCCCATGCCGCCGAGGATGCCGAGGATCTTTTTTTCTTCGTTCATTACAGTTTCCTTTCTCTGACCGCGGCGGCCTTTTCAACCGCGAGGACCGACAACACCGCGCCTTCCACCCGAAAGCGGATATTGCGTCCTGCGAAGGCAAGGCCGTAGATCCGGTCAGGATCGTTTTGATAGGCAGGCCGGGGATCGTGCTCCAGTGTTTCGATCAGACCGAGCCGCTCCGTTTCGGAAAAAGAGGAGAGCAGCGCTTCGCTGCACAATACTTTCAGTTTCTTCTTCACGCGTCTGCCGTTAAGCACGTCCGCCGCGTCGGGGATCGCATCGGCAAGAGCCACATAAGGCTTGATATCATAGATCGGGGTATCGTTCATGAGATCGGCGCCGGAAACGGTCAGATAGGCGCCTTCCGGATCGTCCAGATCCACCGCTTCCAGTTTTACGGCCGAGATCCCGAGTCCGTTCGGCCGGTAAGGGCTGCGCGTGGCAAATACACCGAGGCGCTCATTCCCGCCAAGCTGAGGCGGCCGCACTGTAGGCGTCCATCCGCGCTGTTCATTTTCCGAAAAGCCCCAGATGAGCCAGATATGTGAACAGGCTTCGATGCCGCGGAAGGCTTCCCGGATGCGGAAAGGCGGTTCCATGACGATGCGGCTGATCGTATGCTCCGCCAGGCCTGCCTGACGCGGCACGCCAAACTTTTCGTCATATCCGTTTCTGATGTGCGCAATGATCTCCATAACGACTCCTTCATCTCAAAATCATAACACAATTGCGTCAGAAAAACCACAGTGAATTACCGCCGCCCCGCCGTCAGTGCTTTCTGTCGGATAGACTGCCCGCCCGGAGCGGCACGAAATGCGGCAATAATCCGCCTCCGTTCCGGCAGCCTCGAGAGTCGCAAGAATGCCTGATGCATTCTCGCTCCGCTCTCGGCGAAAACCGCGGACAAGGAAACCGCGGTTTTC
>CADCPP010000164.1 GCA_902803355.1 uncultured Lachnospiraceae bacterium
CACGCCCGCCTCGTCCAGGGCCAGATAGTAGATGGCCGGATGAGGCTTCCGCAGCATGGTCACGGAGGACTGCTGCACGGTGCAGAAAAGGTCGCGGATGCCGTCATGATCCAGCCATTCGTCGATCTCGATCGTCCCGATCAGGTCGCTGATGATGCCGACCTTGTAGCCGCGCGCCTTCAGTTCGCGGACGGTCTCGATGCCGCCTTCGACGACCACGCGCTCGCCCTTCGCCCGGCGGAACTGATAGGTCAGCTCCACGGCGTTTTTCTCGATGTAGTCACGGTCCAGTTCAGGGACCAGCCAGCGGGTCCAGAGCACCTTTTCCGGCGCCTCGCACATGAAGCGCAGCGCCCATTTGCGGTATTCGTCGTAGCGGGTATTCAGGAAAGCATAGTAGGCGTCCGGATCCATATCCGTGCCGCAGATCTCGGCAATGCGCGCCCTCGCCGCATGGTAGAAGGGCTCGTTTTCCTCCACGATGCGGAAGGTCCCGCCCAGATCCAGAAAGATCGCTTTAATCTTTTCCATCTCACACTCTCCTTATCTTGTCCCAGGCCACGTGAGGGGCTTTGGGGAAGATCTCCTTCAGTTCGTTAAAATCGAAGATCACGGCGTCCGGGCGGTTCTCGTCTGTGATGGTCTCCTTAGCCAGCTTTTCCGGCGTCGTATACAGAATGAACATGCCGTAGCCGGCAAGGCGCGTGCCTTCCACGTCGCGCTTTAAGTTGTCACCGATGTAAACGCAGCGCTCGGGCTTCACGCCCAGCAGATCGCAGGCCTTGTTGGAGATGGCGGGATCCGGCTTGCGGATGCCCTCCACGCAGGACAGCAGCACGGCGCCGAAATACTGCTCCAGGCCGTCCGCCTTCAGCCA
The DNA here is from genome assembly GCA_902803355.1 of uncultured Lachnospiraceae bacterium. Lineage (GTDB taxonomy): Bacteria > Bacillota > Clostridia > Lachnospirales > Lachnospiraceae > UBA6987. Next base: position 878 of record CADCPP010000164.1, read on the forward strand.
GCGCGGGATCTCCTGCGAGGTGACCAGGTTGGAGATGATGCCCAGCTTATAGCCGTTCGCGTACAGGTCCTTGATGGACTGCGCGCCGTTCGGGGCAACCACTCTTCTGCCGTCCTTGTTGCGGTATTCGATGGTCAGCTCGATCGCATTCTTTTTGATGAGCTCGCGGTCGTATTCCGGGGTGAGCCACTTTGTCCAGAGCTCTTCCTCGGGGGCTTCGCGCATGGTCTCAAAGCACCATTTGCGGTAGCCGGCATAGCGGTAGTCCAGGAATTTGCAGAACTCATCCGGATCGCCCTTTTCGCCGCACATCTCGGCGATCTTGCGGCGCGCCTCGGCTTCAAATTCCGCATCCCGCTCCACCAGACGGAGCGTTCCTCCCAGATCGTAAAATACGGCGTCAAATTCTCTTTCCATAATGTCCCTCTCTCAGTTCAGCGGCGGGAAGATGTCCAGCAGCTGGGATATTTTGGTGATCGTATAGTCCGGATGCAGGGTGATCTCCTGCGGTTCCTTCGCGATGGTATCCGGCTCGTCGATGCGGATCATCAGGGCAAAGCCTGCGTCGCGCGTGCCCTGCACGTCACGGATGGGATTGTCGCCCACGTAGGCGCAGTTTTCTTCCTTCTTCCCGATGGCGCGGCAGGCCAGGTGATAGATGGCCGGATCCGGCTTGCGCAGACGGACCTTGGAGGAAAGAATGACGGCCTTGAAATAGTGCGCCACACCGTCCGCGATCATCCAGTCGGGGATCTCGGTCTCCGTGATCGTGTTGGCGATGATGCCCAGTGTATATCCGCGGCGGTCCAGTTCGATGATGGTGTCCTTGACATCTTCACGGGGCACGCGGCGGCCGTCATGGTCACGCCACAGACGGGTAAGGCGGCCGGCATGCCTGCAGACCAGTTCGGGATCGTAATCTGGGAGCAGGTGCTGGTTCCAGAGTTCCATCTCTCCGGCATCGATCCAGCTTGCTTTCGCTTCCTTGCGGTATTTCTTCCAGTTCGCCTCCAGCTTTTCGAAGAACACTTCCTTCGGTTCGGTCGCGCCGACCAGCCGCATCAGTTCGTTCTCGGCAGCCTCGGAGAACTCCTTGTCGGGGATGACGATGCGCAGCGTGTTGCCGACATCAAAGAAGATCGTATCCGTCATGATTTCAGCCTCCTTATGGTTTTCGGGTCTGTTGTTTGTTTATTCTTCACGAGCTTTTCCGTTGACCGCTTGAATGATCCCGGGCAGTTCGTTTAATTCCTTGATCACATAGTCCGCCTTGGGCGCGTCCGGCCCCTGAAAGGCTGCGTCCCTGTGGGCGATGGAGGGGTTGTCGATCCGCACGCAGAGCCCCAGGCCGGCATTGCGTGAGCCGAGCACGTCGCGGGAGATCGTATCGCCCACATAGCCCATCTCCGCCGCCGTGATCTTCATCTCTTCCATGGCGATCTCAAAAATGCGCGGATCCGGCTTGCGGATGCCGGTAACAGACGACATTATGCTGCATTCCATGTACTCCGCGATGCCGTATTCCGTAAGCACCAGGGGAACCAGTGTCGTCGAGATGATGTTGGAGATGATCCCCATGCGGATGCCCATTCCGTGCAGCGTCTCGATGGTCTCCTTAAGGAACGGTCGCGGGGTATTGATGACGCGCTCGCGGTCATACAGGAAGGACAGCTCCTCCGCAAACGGGGCAAAACGCTGAGGCGCGATATTCAGTTCCTTCAGATACCAGCGGCTCCAGATCTCGGGCTGCGGCAGCTCCTTTTTCGTTTCCTCGCTGTAATGCTTGTACAGCTCGCTGTTAATGGCAAGCAGATCTCCCAGCTCTTCAGGGGAAAGGTCCGTCTTTATCCCGTGAGATGCCAGCAGTTCATGCAGATGACGGCAAAAAAGGATCTTTGATTCTTCCGTGCGTTTTACCGTATGGAGCGTTCCGCCCAGGTCAAACAGCAGTGCCTTGATCATCCCTTCATCCCGTCCTGTTTTCGTATTTACGCAAACGTTTACGTCAATTGTATTGTAATCGTTCCCCATTTATTTGTCAATACGCAATTTCCATAAATATTAAGGACATTTTTACGATTCGCCTGCTCTTTCACATTGACAAGATTTCTGTTTCATCGTACAATGTCCATAGATTACTCAAACGTTTACGGTACGATTCCTGTGAGGAAAATCGGTTTTAGGAGATCTGATCATGGCCCCTGTCACGCTCAAAGATGTTGCGAAGGTAGCCGGTGTTTCTTACGCCACGGTTTCGCGCGCCGTTTCCGGCAGTCCCGAGATCAGCGAGCAGACGCGGCGCCGCATCCTCAAGATCTGCAAGGAAATGGGCTATACGCCGAATTCCATTGCGCGGTCTATGGTGAAGCGCTGCACGAATATCCTCGGTCTCATCGTCCCCAGCCTGAACAACCCGTTCATGAGCGAGCTGACCGCAGACCTTGAGATCTACGCCCGCAGGCGCGGCTACAATCTCATGGTGTGCAACTCCTCCTACGATCACGATCTGGAGCTTGAAGTCTTCTCTCTGCTGATCGGCCGACAGGTGGACGGTGTGATCATGATCCCCGTAGGCCACGAGCCCTACGAATCCTTAAGTGCCCTGACCGCTCAGGTACCCACGGTCTTTATCAGCGAGAACATGCAGGACTACCCGGAAAACTACGTTTCCGTAGACAATTACCGGGGCATGCAGATTGCTGCGGAGTACCTCTATTCGCTGGGGCACCGCGAGATCCTGTATTTCGGCGCCCGCTCCGATTCGAAGACCCACGAGCTCCGGCTGGGCGGCTACCTGTCCTCCTGCGAAAAGCTCGGCATCACGCCTCATGTGCTGCGCAGCAGCTATTCCCGCAGCTCCCGTGAGGTCGGCTATACACTGGCCGGCGAATACTTCTCGAAGCCGCACAGCGAGACCGCTATCCTCTGCTCGGCGGACATGCTGGCCATCGGCGTCAAGCAGGCTGCCTATGAGGCCGGCATCCGCATTCCCAAGGACATCTCCCTCATGGGCTTTGACAACATCTCCTTCTCCGCTCTGCCGGAGATCGACCTGACTACGATCAATCAGCCCACGCAGCAGATGGCGACCTCCGCCCTGGACATGCTTCTCGACCATATCCGCGACCCGGAAGCCGAAACAGGAAGACTGATCCTGCCGCCTTCCCTGATCGAGCGGAAATCCTGCCGCCCGCTGAAATAATCCTTACCGAACACCGAGGTGCTTATCATGTTTGATCTGATGATCATCGGCCAGATCACTCTGGACCGCAATATCGACTACGACGGACGCGAGGAAAAACGCCCCGGCGGTGCCGTCACCTTCTCCGGCTATGCCGCAGCCGCCATCGGCCACAGCGTTGCCGTTGTCCCGAAGGGCGACCCGGCGCGGCTTGATCCCGCAAAAGTGTTTGCGGGCAGCAAGGTAGACCGGATCTTCCCGGTAAGCTGCAACAGCTGCACCGTGATGCAGAATACCTATTTCACGCCGGACCGCGAGCGGCGCCTCTGCCTGAATACCGAATCGATCGCCCCCTACACCCCTGCCGATCTTCCGGATGAGCCCGCCCGCATCTACCATCTGGCCGGCCTTGTGGCCGGTGATACCGGGCCGGACATGATCAAAGCCTGCGCGGCAAGAGGCGATACGGCGCTCGACGTCCAGGCGGTCCTTCGCTGCCGAAACGAGGACGGCTCGCTTACGCTGCGCGACTGGCCGGAAAAGAAAGAATACCTGCCGTACATTCGCTATCTGAAGACCGACGCCGCCGAGGCCGAGGTCATGACCGGGACCGATGACCGCGAAAAGGCCGCTTTCCTGCTCTGCGAATGGGGGGCAAAGGAAGTCCTGATCACCCACAACAGCGAAGCCATCGTCTGCGACGGCAGGCAGATCTTCCGCGCGCCGCTGAAAGCCAGGAATCTCTCCGGCCGCACCGGCAGAGGCGATACGACCTTCGCCGGCTATCTCACCGAGCGCCTGGATCACGAGATCCCCGAAGCTCTTGAATTTGCCGCGGCTCTCGTCTCCCTGAAGATGGAGACGCCCGGTCCCTTTACAGGCAGCCGCAGCGACGTTTACGACTATATCCGCCGTTTCTACCGTTAGATGAAGGCATAAAAAAAGAGAGGCATCTTCTCCGGAAGTGCCTCCCTTTTTTGCTGTCTGTCTCAGCTGTTTTCCATCTCGAAGCTGATCGCTTTGACGTTGTCCATGGATTCCAGAAAGCCGGACATATCGCTGATCGTCATGTCACGGCCCATGCGGAGCGTCAGCTCGTAGGCTGTCGTGCCGTCCTCGCTGAATTCGATCTTCACATCCAGGATCTGCATGCCCTTCGAGTCGATGTACTCGTCAAGCTGCTGCCTGAAGGCGTCGGGACTGGACGTGGTGCAGCGGAGCCTGCCGATCCTCATGGAATCCACACCGATGGTGTGCTTATGCATGATGATCTGGATCACGTCCACGATGATGGTCGTGAAGATGCCGAGGATATACATCCCGCTGCCGATCGCAAGGCCGATGCCGGCCGTCGCCCAGATGCCGGCTGCCGTCGTCAGGCCCTTGACAGAGCTTCCGTTATGGAAGATGATGCCCGCGCCGAGGAATGACACGCCGGTGATGATCTGCGCCGCAAGCCTGGCCGGATCCGTGCTGTTGGTTCCGACAAGGTGCTCGCCGCCCGGCCCGATCAGATCGGCAAAGCCGTATTTGGACAGGATCATGACGAGCGCCGCCGCGCAGCACACAATGATATGCGTGCGGATACCGGCTTCCTTGAAGCGCTTGCTGCGTTCAAAGCCGATGATCGCGCCGCAGGCGCAGGCGACCACCAGTCTCGCGCAGAATTCCGCATATTGGATAAACGTGTACTGATCAAGCAGCTTCCACGCAAATGTCATAGCATTGCCTCCTTTCCCGTCCTGTCCGATACTGCGATCGGCCGGGGCCGGGCCCGGCCGCCTGAGCGGCCGGACCGTTTATCTGCAATAAGGAGTATAGGTCTTAGGGGTTCAGTTTCCAGGATACCAGCCGTCCGTGGTCTCGCCCTTGTCGATGAGGGCCTGCATCTTCGCGATGTCTTCCGCATCATCATTTTCTTCGGCTTCCCAGGCCGCCGGATCGGTGCCGTCCTTCATGGACAGCTTTTCAAAGTTGTACAGCTCGCCGACCGCCCAGATCACCTCCGTGCCGTCTTCGAAAACGACCTTCACTTCCATGTTGGTCTTGTCGGGCCGGATGATGTAGATGTATTTCTCGTAGTTGGCCTTGTCAGCGTCCTTATCCTTCCAGCCGGCTTCCACAACACTCTCACCTGTTTTTTCATTGCCCACATAGATATAGACTTCGTTGATGGTCTTGCCGGTCTTGTTCTTGATGTTCAGGCCGTAACCGACA
>CADCPP010000165.1 GCA_902803355.1 uncultured Lachnospiraceae bacterium
CATCCACGATCGTGTTTACGGCGTTTGCTTGATGGCTGCTTTCCATGGCGGCGATATAAGGCGAAGGATCGGCATGGAGCGCACGGACCTCGCGTACGAGAGAGTCAGGCGTCAGATCCTCCTGCAGCAGCACACGGCTGTAGCCGTGCTTTTCAAACGATTCCGCATTCAGGATCTGGTCGCCGCGGGAGGCGGCAGTTCCGAGCGGGATCAGCAGGTTCGGCTTTTTCAGGGAAACAAATTCAAAGATGGCGTTTGCTCCCGCGCGGGAAACGATCAGATCCGCTGCCGCGAAAAGATCCGGAAGCTCTTTGTTGATATATTCAAACTGGCGGTAGCCGTCCGCCTGAACGCTTTCATTTCCTTTGCCCTTGCCGACAAGATGAACGATGTGGAAATCCTTAAGCAGCTCCGGCAGCGCCTTCCAGACGGCTTCGTTGACCGATGCGGCACCGAGGCTCCCGCCAACGATCATTAACAGCGGCTTGTCATCTGAAAAACCAAGGAAGTCCAGTCCGGCCTGCCTGCTGCCGTGAAATAATTCCGTGCGGACAGGGCAGCCGCTCACGGCAGACTTTCCTTCCGGCAGATACTGCAGCGTTTCCGGAAAGTTGCAGAGGATGCGGTCCGCGAAATTAAAGCACATTTTGTTGGCAAGGCCCGGTGTCAGATCGGCCTCGTGGATGATGCAGGGAATGCGCAGACGGTGCGCGGCCCAGACGACAGGGGCACCTACATAGCCGCCTTTGGAAAAGACGGCCGCCGGCGCGATCTTCTTAAGTGCCTGACGGGCTTCTCCCACGCCTTTGATGACCCGGCCGGGATCGGTCAGGTTCTGCAGGCTGAAATAACGGCGCAGCTTCCCGGTGGAGATGCCGGTGTAAGGAAGGCCTGCGCCTTCCGCCAGTGTCTTTTCAATTCCCTCATAGGAACCGATATAATGAATGTCATATCCGCGCTTCTTCAGCTCGGGGACAAGAGCCAGGTTCGGCGTTACATGGCCGGCGCTTCCGCCGCCGGTAAGGATGATTGTCGGCATAAAATACCCTTTCTGCAAGGCACCGCATCTTCGGCACCTGCGCCATCATAGCACATTTTCCCCGCTTCGTACAGAGAAGAAAAAGAAAGAAAAACGGAAAAAAGAGGGCGCAAAGGTTCTTCTTGCCTCGGCAGAAGAAAATGATTATAATGAGAGCATCAATTTTACAGAAAGCTGCCCGGATATGCTGACGAATCTTCTGATCGCGATACGCTGTATAGGACCGCTCCTGATCTGCCTGCTTGTCGGGGTCCTGGTCAGACGAAGCGGCATTCTTTCTGATGAGGTGATCCGGCAGCTCAACCGCTTCGTTTTTACCTTCCTGTTCCCGCAGCACCTGTTTCTGACGGTGTACAACGCGGACTTTTCGGAGACCTTTTCCCTTCCGCTGATCCTCTTTCAGGTCGGTATCGTCAGTCTGTACTGCTTCGGCAGCGTGATCTTGCTTAGCCGGATGAAGCTGGAGAAGCGCCTGATCGCCATGCTGAACCAGAATGCGTACCGGAGCAATCTGAATATCATCTCGCTGCCCTTGTCAGAGGCCCTGCTGGGGCCTTCGGGGCTGGCGTCCATGGGGATCATCTCGGCCGTTCTGACGCCGCTCTACAATTTATACGCGGTCATCGTGCTGGAATCTCATACGGACGGCGGAAAGAAGAGCAAAGGCGAGCTTATTCTGGAGATCATCAAAAACCCGATGATCATCGGCGCCGCAGCAGGCTTTGCGGCGCATCTTCTGCCGTTTAAGCTGCCGGGGACCGTGACATCGGCGATCTCTTCCATGGGCAAAACCGGGACCACGCTGGCCCTCATCCTTCTTGGCGCGTCACTGCGGATCGGAAGCCTTCGCAAAAACAGAAAACAGCTGATCATCGGGAACGTCTGGAGGCTGATCGCTGCGCCGCTTCTGGGTCTCTTGCTGGCGCTTGCCCTTGGCTTTGCGGGAAGCGAGCTTGCGATCATCGTTCTGGCGCTGGGCGCGCCTACGGCCTCGGTAAGCTTTACCATGTGCCAGGTCTATGACTGCGAGCCGGAGCTTGCGGCGGAAATGGTGGCGACCACATCGATGCTGTGCTGCCTGAGCTTATTCCTCTGGATCTTCCTGCTGAAGCAGCTGGGGATCGTATAACGCGCGGTAAAAAGTTTTCTGGTAATAAAAAGCGGGCAGCACGGAAAGTCCTGCCCGAATCATTTTGCGGCCTTACGACCACTTGTCGGCGGAAGCCGGGATGCGGATGTCCATCAGCAGACCCTGGAAGGACCAGATGAACCATTCGCCGGTGGACGGCTTTCTGCGCAGCTGGACCTGGCGGGGATTGTCCGCGCCGCCGCTCGGGATGTAGAGATAGACGTAATTGTCGATCTCGCGGGCGTTCGGATATTCCCAGATCTCCACGGTATACGGCAGGGTTGGCGCATAGTCATTTGACGTGGACGCGCCCTTGAAATACGAACGGAGCATGTACTCGTTGCCCACGATCTTCTCGTCCATGCGCTGCAGGTCGATGATCGCCACGTTTTCCGGTCCGTTCAGCTCGTCCAGCATTTCTCTGCCGTCTCCCGGTGCGTTCGTGTAGCGCAGGAGAGCGGCCACGGTAAAGGCGGCCACGGCAAATTCATTTTTGGGATCATAGGCCGGCATCGCCTTCATCTCTTCCACATTCTGGGGAAGGGTGCGGAAGGTCACGCTCTTTTTCCTGATAGACGCCTTGCGCTTTGCGCCGCTCACCAGGCTGTCGATGCCGGTGCTGATGCCGCTGGACACTTTGTTGATGCCGGTAGTGACCGCGTTCTGCGCCGTACTGCCGAGCTTTTGAAGCAGAGTATCTAAAATCGACATATCATCAGTCTCCCTGATACATATCCTTGCTGTATTTGGCGAATTCCTCCGGATGCACCATGTTGCCGGTGAACGGATGAGTCTTCGCAAATTCCTTGTGGGATGCGTTGTAGGCTTTGCGTTTTTCGCGCATGAGCTTGGCTTCGGGCGAGCCGGAATTCAGCGCGATCTTGACGGCACGCTTAAGCTGATAGCCCAGCAGGCCGCCGATCTTGTCTTCGCCGCGCCGCATGTTGGTCATTTCCGGATGATCGCGGTGCAGGTGGATGGCGTCAAATTCGCAGCGGGTGGTGCAGATGCCGCAGCCGATGCACTTGTTCGGGTCGACCACGGAGGCGCCGCAGCCAAGGCATCTGGCCGTTTCGATCTTCACCTGCTCCTCGGTCAGGGTCCCGTGGATGTCGCGGAACTGATCTTCGGAGGCACCGTTTTCCGCTTCCTGGCGGCCGGCATGGTCGTAATCCGGGAAGCTGATGTCGTCTTTATCCAGCGGCTTGAAGACGCGGCGGTCACGGCCGATGGTCGGATGCGCCTTGGGCTGCACGTGACGGTGCAGGAACTCGGCGGCCTCATGTCCTGCGGCGATGGCGTCGATCACGAACTTCGGGCCGGTATAGACGTCGCCGCCCACGAAGATATCCGGATCCTCGGTCTGGTAGGTGAGCTTGTACGCGACCGGATAATTGCCGTGCCAGAAGGTGACCTTGCTGCCTTCCAGCAGTTTGCCCCATTCGATGGCCTGGCCGATGGCGAAGACGATCTGATCGCATTCGACGGTCATGGTCACATTCTCATCATAGAGCGGGCTGAAGCGGCCGGTCTCGGGATCGATGGTGCGCAGGCACTTCTTCAGCACGATGCCGCAGACGCGCTCGGCGTTGTCCACCAGAACTTCCTTCGGGCCCCAGCTGTTGATCACCTTGATCCCGGCTTCCAGCGTCTCTTCCACTTCGGATTTCGAAGCAGGCATCTCTTCGCGGGATTCCAGCGAGATCATGGACACTTCGCTTGCCCCGCGGCGCTTTGCGGTGCCCGCGCAGTCAACGGCCACGTTGCCGCCGCCGATGACGACCACCTTGCCCTCGATGGGCGGGTGACCGTTCTCCATGGAATCACGCAGGAAGTGGACGGCGAAATCAGTGCCGTCTGCCGTATCGTTTGGCACGCCGGGAAGTCTGCCGCCCTGGCAGCCGATCGCCACATAGAAGGCCTTGTAGCCCTGCTCCTTCAGCTGAGCGATCGTCACATCCTTGCCAACTTCCACGCCGCATTTGATCTCGGCGCCCAGCTGTCTGATCACGTCGATCTCCGCGTCGATCACGTCCTTTTCCAGCTTGTAGGACGGGATGCCGTAGGTCATCATGCCGCCCGGACGGAAGTTCCGCTCAAAGACGGTGGGCTTGTAGCCGAGCAGGCAGAGATAGAAGGCGGCGGACAGGCCCGCGGGGCCGGCGCCGATGATGGCGATCTTCTCGTCAAATTTACCGTAGGTGGACGGCACGACCTTTTCGGGGATATAGCGGTTCTCCGCCTTGATCTCCAGATCCGCCACGAATTTCTTCACGGCATCGATGGAGACCGGGTTGTCGATATTGCCGCGGGTGCAGGCTTCTTCGCAGCGCTTGTTGCAGATACGTCCGCAGACGGCCGGGAAGGGATTTTCCTTCTTGATGAGGCCGAGCGCTTCGGTGTAGAGGCCTTCATGGGCCTTCTTCAGATAGGCCTGGACCGGGACGTGGGCAGGGCAGGCCGCCTTGCACGGCGAGGAACCGGTCTCGTAGGAGTTGCTCATGCGGGCGGTATCGCGGTAGGTCTCATCCCACGCGTATTTGCCCCATCTGATCTTATCCGGCAGAATGGCCTGCGGATAGGTCTGCTTCGAGCCGTCCTTCTTGCAGAGCTTCTGGCCGAGCTTCACGGCGCCGGCGGGGCAGGACTGCACGCACAGGCCGCAGGCTGCGCATTTTTCCGGCTCCACCTTGGCGGTGTAAGCGCTGCGGGAGAGGTGAGGCGTGTTGAAGAGCAGGCTCGTACGCAGGGCGTTGCAGATCTTCACGTCGCAGTTGCAGATATCGAAGATGTGGTCCGCGCCGTCGATATTGGTGATCTGATGCACGAAGCCGTTCTTTTCGGCCAGCTGCAGGATCTCCAGGGCGCGTTCCGTGGTGATGTAATGGGCGCGGCCGGTCTCTACGGTGTAGTCCGCCATATCGCCCAGCTGGATGCACCAGTCATCCGGATCATCGGCGCAGCCATCGCCCGTATAGGCACGCGAGGCGCGGCAAGAGCAGATGCCCGCGGAAATATGGCCTTCATACTTTTTCAGCCAGTAGGAGACATGCTCAAGGTCCACGCTGCCGCGTTCCGCCTCAATGGCCTTTTCCACCGGGATGACGTGCATGCCGATGCCGTTGCCGCCCGGAGGGACCATCTGAGTGATGCCGGCAAGCGGTACGAAGGTCATGCGCTCAAAGAAGGAGGCCACCGACGGATTTTTCGCGATGCGGTCCTTCGAGGAGTTGAACAGCTCCGCGGAGCCGGGCACGAAGAAGGAGATGCGGTAGCGCTTGATCTTCGGGGCATTCGGGATGGGCGCGGTATGGCTGTAGTTGTCGCCGTAGTCGTACTCGATGATGCCGATGACGGACATCTCGTCGATCAGTTCCTTGAGGCGCGCCGGCTCGAAATCCTTGTTCATGGACACGAGTTCTTCAAAGGAATAGAACTTGCGGAGCTTCATGCGGTTCGCGATCTTCACATGCTCGGGAGAAAGGACCTCCTTTAAGCCCCAGTATTCGGGATCTTCGGCCTTCACACCGCCGATCATGTGTTTTGCGACGTCAGTGATCTTCTTGGCGAGCTTGGCATATTCCTGATCGAAATTTGCTTCGCCCTGGTACTTGGAAATAACATGTTTGCTTTGTTCGGGCATCTGGGTACTCCTTCCCTTAATAAAGCGCGGACGCCGGTCTTAGGTGACCTTCCTCGCGGCGGAACCGCCTTCACCTTGCATGCATAAGTATTATTCAGATTCGTTTATGGAAAACGTTTTTCTTATACTAATAAGTTATCATAACAGAATCCCGGAAAAATTACAATGAAAAGAAGAAGGGAATCTGCCGCCTGCGCCGTATTTTCTGCCAGACAATAGACTTGACAATAAGTGAATGTTCGTTTATTATTGACCTACAGGGCAAAATCCTTTGCCTTGCAGAGGATCCGACAGGAAATGCCGGGGAGGTTATGTGATGCGTCTTAAGGATGAGGATAAGCAGCGGAGGATCAAGGAGGCCATGGTCAGCCTGATCCTGCAGGAGGGGATAAACGGTGCCTCGGTGGCAAAGATCGCCAGCAGGGCGCAGGTCTCGCCGGCCACCATTTATATCTACTATGACAGCAAGGAAGCCATGCTGGGCGAAGTGTTCCGCGAGTATGCGCACAGACCCTACCGCTATCTGGCGGAGCGCGTGCGGCCGGAGATGAACGGCAGCGAACTGATCGATGCGCTGGTGCGCGGCTGCTATGAATACAGCGCGGCGCATGAGGATGTTTTCAGCTTTGTGGAGCAGTGCTCCAGGTGCCCGTCTCTTGCGGAGACGGTCTGCGAAAAGGACTGCGGCTGCGATATCCTGGATGTGATCCATGAGTATCAGCGGCGCGGGGAGCTGCGGCGAATGAGCGACTGGACCTTTGCTTCGCTGCTCTTTGCCCCGGTGAGATTCCTGGCCATGAACCGCAGTTCGGTATGCGCGGAAGAAAACGCGCTGGAAGAGCTGATCGAGACGCTGCAGGGGCTGCTGAGATAGGTCTCCCGTGTTGAGAGAGGCGATGCAGAGGAGCGCGCCGGAGACCAGCAATAAAAGGAGGAAATATGATCGTAGTACCGGTTTACAATATGGCGGCGGCACCGAATGCCACTTTATTTTTTCAGCTTGAACAGTTAAAACGGAGCGCGGGCGGAAAAGGGATATCCGCGCATGAAAAGGTGGTCGTCATCATCGCCAAAGAGAATGAAAACGTCATGGATCTGACCGAAGACAGCTTCTATCCCATCGGTGTGGCCGGCGTGATCACGGAAGTGAACGGGCAGGGCTTTGCCATCGTCCGCGCGCAGTACCGCGTGAACATCGAAAGCGTGCAGATCAACGCGGACCATACCATCGAACTGACCCTTTCCCGCAGGCGGGATATCGAAGACCTGCCGGAAGCGGAGGAGCGCGGTAAGGTAAAAGACCTGCAGGAGGAGATGCGCCGCTTTGCGGATACCACGAATTTCGGTGAGGCGGCGGAGTATTTTATCGACCAGGTGGACAGCGTGGAGGCGGCCTTCTGCGCCATGGGCCCGGCGCTGGACATCGGCAACGAAGAGCGCTATGCGATCCTGGAGGAAGATGGCCGCGCGAAGCGGGCGGAGAGGAGCGAAAAGACCCGCTAGGAATTCATGGAGGTCGGCCGTATCACGAATGAGGCCAACTCCTCGCAGCAGCAGGAATACCAGCAGCGCTACAAGGAGGCCGCCATCAAGCGGCAGATGGAGCATCTGCAGAAGGAACTGGACGAGATGCACCCGGAAAATGTGACGGATGTGCAGAAATTTGCCCAGCGGATCGCGGATTCCGGCATGAACGAGACCGCCCGCAAGGAGGCTGAGAAGGTTCTGAACAGCCTGCGTCAGGAAGGCAAGGAAAGCGTGGAGTCCGGCATGCTCTATGACTATCTGGACTTTGTGACCACGCTCAACTGGAAGAAGGCGGACGCGGAGCGCATCGACTTAAAGGAGGCGCGGCGCATTCTGGATGAGGACCATTACGGCCTGAAGAAGGTGAAGGACCGCATCATCCAGCAGATCGCGGTGATGAATCTGAAGGGGCAGCAGTCGGGCTCCATCCTGCTCTTTGTGGGCGCGCCCGGCACCGGCAAGACCAGTATCGGGCGGAGCATCGCGCGGGCGCTCGGGCGCGAATATGTGCGCGTGAGCCTGGGCGGCGTGCATGATGAGAGCGATATCCGCGGGCACAGACGGACCTACATCGGCTCCATGCCCGGCCGGATCATGGACGGCATCCACAAGAGCGGCGCCTCCAATCCCGTCATGGTGCTGGACGAGGTAGACAAGCTTTCTGCTTCCTATAACGGCAGCCCCGCGAGCGCGCTGCTGGAGGTGCTGGACCCGGAGCAGAACAATACTTTTACGGACCATTACATGAACGTGCCCTACGATCTGTCGGACGTGCTCTTTATCTGCACGGCGAACACGCTGGACACCATCCCCCAGCCGCTGCTTGACCGCATGGAGGTTATCCAGTTCCAGGGCTATACTCCGCTGGAGAAGCTGCAGATCGCAAAGCATCATCTGGTGCCGAAGTCCATGGAGGCCATGGGGATCGCGCCGGAGCAGATGAGCTTTGAGGACGAGGCGCTGGAGATGCTGATTGCGGATTATACCAGGGAAGCGGGCGTGCGAGGCCTGCGCAAGCGCATCGATTCGCTCTGCCGCAGCCTTGCGGTACGGGTGGCCACGGAGCCGGAGGCGAAGATCAGGGTCACGAAAGAAACGGTACAGGAAGAACTGGAGGACAGACCCATCCGCCACGATACCATCCTGCCGCAGCCGAAGGCCGGCGTGGTGACCGGCCTTGCCTGGACGCCCGTGGGCGGCGATATCCTATACATCGAGACCATGCTCATGCCCGGCAAGGGCGAGCTGATCATTACCGGCCAGCTGGGCGATGTGATGAAGGAATCCGCCCGGATCGCCTTAAGTCTGGTGAAGAGCCTGCTTCCGGAGGAGGCCGGGCAGCTGGAGGATCACGACCTGCATATCCACGTGCCGGAAGGTGCCGTGCCGAAGGACGGCCCGTCGGCCGGCGTCACGCTGACCACGGCGCTCGCTTCACTGCTCACCGGGAAGGTGGTGGATCCGCATATCGCCATGACCGGCGAAGTGGCGCTTCGCGGCGCGGTCACCGCGATCGGCGGCCTGCCCGAGAAGCTCATGGCGGCTCAGCGCGCCGGGATCACGAAGGTCTTCATTCCGAAAGACAATGAATTTGACTTAAAAGATGTGGCGCAGGAAGTAAAGGACAAGATCGCGATCTCATTCGTTTCCACGGTGGAGGAGCTGCTGCGGGAGACCGGGATCCTTCCGCCCCTGTGAAAGCTGACATTGGTCCGGCCCCGCGTAATATAAGCAGGCAAAACCGTCTGTCCCGATCTCCGGCATCTTAAGGTGTACTGGATCGAGAAGGTCGGCGAAGAAGACCTGGCGAAGCAGGCTGCGGGAATCAAATGACGGCCGGCGTTAAGACACCATAAAAAAGCAGGGCGGGGATTGATCCCGCCCTGTTCTTGTCTTTACGGATAATGGCCGTCTTATCTCACCGTGAAGTTCACGTCGATCGGGCTTGCCATGGTGCAGGTGATGTGAAGCTTGGCTTCGCCTTTTTCACCGGTGGTGCGGATATAGGTGCCGCACATGCCGCCTTCGGCCGTTACGACTGCCGGCCCGATGATCTCGATGGGCCCTTCCACGGACAGGCCGATGGGCGCCTGCGCGTAGGAAGCCACGTTGTCGTATTCATCCAGCAGGCGGATGCGCACCGCGGCGCTGTCATAGGAATCGCCTTCCGTCAGCAGCGTTTGAGAGGGCTTGACGTCCAGATGCAGCACGCGGCTCTGCGCCTTGCAGGAGGAAGCGACCACGACGCCGTCCTTGATGGCATCGAAGCGCCAGATGGGCGTTGCCTGACCCCAGTTGCCCACATATTTGCCGTAGAGGGCATAGGCATCCTTAAACTTCAGGCCGTAGCGGAAGGAGGCCCAGCCGAGCTTGAGCTTCTTGCCAAGCGGCATGCTGTCGATCCCGTACTTCTGCGCCGCCAGCAGGCAGTCGCGGAGGGTCGAGGCTTTGCGCTTTCCGAAGCTTTCCTGCTTCTCCAGCAGCTCGCCGATGGTATCATCCACCAGGACCGGTTCGTGCTTTAAGCCGGTGAATTCCTTCGGGGTGAATTCCGTCACGTATTCGTTATTCTTGTACAGCTTCACCGAGTCCGCGTTGGTGAAGAGGTAAATGTCGCCGATGGTCCCGCCCGGATAATCGCCGATGGCCATGCCGGAGCCGACTTCCAGCACGGGCGTCTCCTCGCCCTGGGAAGCGTAGACGGCCGCAGCCAGCTTGGGATTGCGGAACGCGTCCATCACGCCGTGATAGCAGATGCGGTCGCCCGAACCGAAGTCCTGATGGGTCTGGTAGTCGAACATGCACCAGGCAAAGCAGCCCGCGTGCTCCGGCGAGGAGAGCGCCGCGCCCTGCACCTTTGCGTGCCGGAGCGCGTGCTCCTGACGCTTTGCCCAGGGATCATAGCTCTTGGTCGGGAACATATGGCCGTTGTTTTCCGTGACCAGCAGCGGCTTTTCGGGATCGCTCATCACTTCTTTTTTCGGAAGCACGCCGTTCTTGTCCAGACTATCCAGCGAGAAATCGTTGTAGGTGTACACGTCTTCCAGCAGGTTGCTCTTCTTGATATAGCGTACGCCGCCGGTCATGCGGCTCGGGTCGAGCTCATGCGCCAGCTTGTTGGTGCGGGTATAAAAATCGTCATCGTCCAGGCTCTCGTTGATCCGCACGCCCCAGAGGATGATGGAGGGGTGGTTGCGGTACTGGAGGATCATCTCGCGGGTGTTTTCGATGGCCTGATCCTTCCAGCCCTCATCGCCGATGTGCTGCCAGCCGGGAATCTCGGTAAAGACCAGCAGGCCGCGCTTATCGCACTCGTCAATGAAATACTGGCTTTGCGGATAGTGGGACGTGCGGACCGCGTTGCAGGCCAGCTCTTCCTTCAGAATGCGGGCATCTTCGCGCTGCAGGGATTCGGAGGCGGCGTAGCCCATATAAGGATAGGACTGATGGCGGTTCAGCCCGCGGATAAAGAATTTCTTGTTGTTCAGGTAGAAGCCGTCGGTCTTGAATGTGGCAGTACGGAAGCCGAAAGTGGTGCGCTGCACATCCCGTTCGCGCCCGTCTCTGTGCAGGAGCGTTACTTCGCAGGTGTAGAGATACGGATCGTAGGGATCCCAGATCTGGGCGTCCTGCAGGGTGAGATCGAATTTTTCGCCGCCGGCGGTCAGGGAATAGACTTCATCGCCGTGCTTGTCCAGGATCTTCAGCATCACGCCGTCGTGATCGCCCTTTATGGTCAGGTCGATATGGGCCTTGTTCAGCTCGGGCGTATAGATGAAGATATCTTCGATATAATCCTCCGGACGCACGTCAAGCCACACATCGCGGTAGATGCCGCCGTAGGTCAGATAATCGATCATGTAGCCAAAGGGCGGAACAGAGGCGTTTTCCGTCGTATCCAGACGGACGGTGATGGTGTTTTCCGCGCCGTAGCGGACAACGCTTGTGATCTCCGCGCGGAAGGCGGTATAGCCGCAGTTATGCACGCAGACCGGCCGGCCGTTGCAATAGACCGTGGCGATGTGCGCCGCACCGTCAAACTGTAAGAAAAGGCGCTTGCCCTTCCAGCTTTCCGGAATATCCAGCTTCCGGCGATAACCGCAGAGGAGGGAATAGTCGGCAGGGTCCGCGTAATGCAGACTCAGCTCACGCACGTTGTGCGGCAGGCGGACAGCCTGTGCCTCTCCTTCAAAGCGCGCAAACGAATCGGACCATTTTTCGGTAAATTCCCAATTGTTGTCAAGACGGATCATAACAGCCTCCATAAATCGGATATTTCTATTTTAGCAGGGAGAGAGAGCAAATTCAAGGGGAGACGCAGGAAGCGGATTATTAAGATATTATAAAACCTGCCGGGGAAAGGAGAGGAAAAGAATTGTGTTGCAAAATCAGCGGTCTATAGTAGAATAAAAACAGAAAGGTGCGGTATGCCATGAAGAAATTGTCTGCAATTTTGCTGATCCTGCTGATGATGGTCTCCCTGTCTTCCTGCGTGGGCGACTGGAGCCTGAATTACAGCGACACGGTGACGGCTGACGGCTGGGATATTGCCCTGGACCGGGACGGAAAAATGGCCTTTGCCGCCGCGTATGTCTGGGACGGCAGCGAGGAAGGACGGCGCATCAGGATCCCGGATATCGTGGAAGGCTGCACGGTCTTTAAGCTGGGCGGGTATTTCGGCCGCGGGCTGCCGATGCCGTTTTCTGTAGTGATGCCGGCAGGTCCGGGGGAAAGCGTCATTCCGGCAGGCGAAGAGGGCGCGCCGAAGAGCGAAGAACTCCTGTTTACCCTTGTGATCGGGCCGTATCTGGAGGAGATCGCCAACGTGCGGGAGTCGTCCGACTTTATTTCGGTGAAGGAGGACGGTACACAGGTCATCTATCATCCGGTCTTTGCCTTCGAGGTGGATGAAAAGAATCCTTCGTTTTATGCGAAGGAGGGAAAACTGTATCAAAAACGCGGCGATGCGCTGGTCACGGACTTTGAATATCCTTCAGAAAAATAAAAATATTTGTTGACAGCGGAACACGCGTATGCTATTATTATAGGGCGCCTCAAAAGGGCGTCCTATATACGTCGCGGGGTAGAGCAGTCCGGAAGCTCGTCGGGCTCATAACCCGGAGGTCGCAGGTTCAAATCCTGCCCCCGCTACTTTGTGCC
>CADCPP010000166.1 GCA_902803355.1 uncultured Lachnospiraceae bacterium
CGTCCGATATACAGGGAAGGATCCAGGATGCCGTCCATGTCCTCCCTGGACAGGCCGAAGGCTTTTTCCTGTTCCAGTCTGGACAAAAGGTCGCCGTCAGCGCCGTTTTTGATGGCTTCCGTTGCCTCCATAGAGCATCTGCGGATGATCTCGTGCAGTTCCTGACGGTCTCCGCCCCGCTTGACCGCCTCCATCAGCAGGTTCTCCGTGGCGATGAAGGGCAGGTAGTCCCGGATCGTCTTTTCAATGACCTTCGCATTCACCTTCAGGCCGTCCGTCACGTTTCGGGCAAGCCGCAGCACGGCATCCGCGCACAGAAAGCCCTCCGGCAGCGAGATGCGGCGGTTTGCGGAATCATCCAGCGTCCGTTCCATCCACTGGACGGAGGCCGTAAGAGGCGCGTTCATGGCGGCTGTCATCAGGTAGCGTGACAGGGAGCAGATCCTCTCGCAGCGCATGGGATTGCGTTTATAGGCCATGGCAGAGGAACCGATCTGGTCCTTTTCAAACGGCTCTTCGATCTGTCTGTCGTGCTGCAGCAGGCGGATGTCGTTCGCCATGCGGTACGCGCTCTGCGCAAGGGAAGAGAGGGCATTCAGAACGCGGCTGTCCACCTTCCTCGGATAGGTCTGCCCGCAGACATCAAAGCATTCGGCAAAGCCGAAATCCGCCGCGAGCGCACGGTTTAAGGCGTCGATCTTGTCCGTATCGCCTTCAAAGAGTTCCAGAAAGCTGGCTTCCGTCCCTGTTGTCCCGCGGCAGCCGAGGAATTTGATGTTCTCCAGTGCGAAGTCGATCTCCCTCAGGTCAGAAAGGAAGTCCTGCATCCAGAGGGTCGCCCGCTTGCCGACGGTAACGGGCTGTGCCGGCTGATAGTGAGTATAGCCAAGCGTCGGAATGCTCTTATAGCGCTCCGCAAATTCCGCAAGGTTGGCCAGCACACCGATCAGCTCGCTCCGCAGATAACGCAGGGCATCGCGCTGCAGGATCAGATCCGCATTGTCGGTCACATAGCAGCTGGTCGCCCCCAGATGGATGATCCCGGCAGCGGACGGTGCAGCCTTCCCGTAGGCATAGATGTGTGCCATCACGTCATGGCGCACGGCTTTTTCTCTCTCCCGGACGCATTCATAATCAATGTCCGTGATATGGGCCTCCAGCTCCTCCACCTGCTCGCTGGTGATGGGCAGGCCGAGACGGCTTTCCTCCCGGGCCAGCGCCGTCCAGAGCCTTCTCCAGGTCTGGTAGCGGGTATCGGCGGAAAAGAGCTTCAGCATATAGTCGGAAGCGTAGCGCGTCGAAAGCGGTGATTCATAGCGGTCGGTCATGGATTCGGATCCTTTCTGAAAATAAAGTAAAAGCGCGAACGGCGTCAGACCATCTCTTCCGGACGGAAAACGGCGTCAAATTCATCTGCACTCAAATAGCCAAGCGCGAGGCAGGCCTCCCGGAGCGAAAGATCTTCCCGGTGGGCCTTCTGCGCGATCTCGGCCGCCTTCTCGTAGCCGATCCTGGGGCTGAGCACGGTGACCAGCATGAGGGAGCGTTCCAGATTCTCCCGCATCTTCTCCCGCACGGGCTTTATCCCGGACACGCAGCGCTCATCGAAGGAGCGCATGGCATCGGCCAGCAGCCGCACGGACTGCAGGAAGTTATAGATGCAGACCGGCATGTAGACGTTCAGCTCGAAATTTCCCTGCGAGGCGGCAAGGCCGATGGTCACGTCATTGCCCATGACCTGGGCAGCGACCATGGTCACGGCTTCGCACTGGGTCGGATTCACCTTTCCGGGCATGATGGACGAGCCGGGCTCATTGGCCGGGATCGTGATCTCGCCGAGGCCGCAGCGCGGTCCGCCCGCGAGCCAGCGGATATCGTTCGCGATCTTCATCAGATCGCAGGCCAGTGCCTTCAGCGCGCCGTGGGCAAAGACCAGTTCATCCTTAAACGCCAGCGCGTGGAATTTGTTTTCCGCGGCAGTAAAGCGGCTGCAGCAGAGGCGCGAGACCTCTGCCGCGACGGCGCGGTCAAAGCCTTCCGGCACATTCAGCCCGGTGCCGACCGCCGTCCCGCCGATCGCGAGCGCGCGGAGGGGCTCCAGCGCTTTAAGGAGCATGTCCTTATCGGTCTCCAGGGAGGCACGCCAGCCGGAGATCTCCTGGGAAAAGCGCAGCGGCACCGCATCCTGCAGATGCGTGCGCCCGCATTTTAATACGTCCCGGTTCTCTCCTTCAAGGCGGCGCATGGTCCTGACGAGGCCGTTCAGGGCCGGAAGGAGACGGTTCTCAATGGAAAGCACTGCCGCAATATGCATGGCGGAGGGAAAGACGTCATTTGAAGACTGGGACAGGTTGACGTCATCGTTCGGATGGAGGAGCTTTTTGCCCAGAAGCTCATTCGCGCGGTTTGCCAGCACCTCGTTGACGTTCATATTGGTCTGGGTGCCGCTGCCGGTCTGCCAGACGACCAGGGGAAAATTCCCCTTCAGAAGGCCGCTTCTTACCTCGTCACAGGCGGCAAGCAGCGCCACGAGCTTCTCCTCGCTCATCTTTTCCGGAACAAACAGGAAATTGACGGCGGCAGCTGCCCGCTTTAAGGCGGCAAGCGCGCTGATCATCTCCTCCGGCATTTTTTCCAGACCGTCCCCAATCGGGAAGTTGCGAAGCGAGCGCTCAGTCTGCGCTCCCCAGTATTTGTCCGCGGGGACCTGCACCTCTCCGAGAGAGTCCCGTTCTATGCGAAATTCCATGCCCTTCGTCTCCTTGGTTTTCTGGCCTGATCATAGCACAGGCCGCCCATCCTGTACAGAAAAAAGCCCTCGGCCTGCGGGAAAACGCCTGCGTCAGCGGAGGATGATGCTCTCCCGCTCCGGCCCGACGGAAATGTATTTTACGGGGCGGCATACGGACGCCTCGATCATGAGGATATAGTCCTGTGCAGCCTGAGGAAGATCCTCAAAACGACGGACGCCGGAAATATCGCAGTGCCAGCCCTTTACCGTCCTGATGACCGGCTCCGCCCTATCCAGAAGCGTCGGAAAAGGAAACTCATCCGTCAGCACGCCGTCTACCCGGTACTTCACGCAGACAGGGATCTGTTCCAGATAACTTAACACGTCAAGTTTTGTGACAGCGAGAGCACTCGCCCCCTGCATTGCGGCGCCGTAGCGGGTCGCCACCAGGTCCAGCGGGCCGACTCTTCTGGGCCGTCCGGTCTTCGCGCCGTATTCCGCGCCCGCTTCCCGAAGGCGGTCCGCCTCTTCGCCGGTCATCTCACCGACAAAGGGGCCTTCCCCCACGCAGGTGGAATAGGCCTTGACCACCCCGATCACGTTTTCGATCCGGACAGCCGGCACACCGGCACC
>CADCPP010000167.1 GCA_902803355.1 uncultured Lachnospiraceae bacterium
CCGCTGCGCGTGAAACATCCAGGCAGCGTTCCATTTCCGTTATCCGTTCGATCCTTGTCATGGCAAAGTCCTCCTTTGGTGATATTGATATTGTACCACAGATCCGTCATTCTATGGTATAGGCCGGATGCGGAAAACGGTCTTTTTCTGCAAATCATCCCCCTCTTTTTGCAATTTGTCCGTTTTTTCTCTTTTCTTTTTACCCTGAAAGCGATATATTATTATTTTAGTCGCACGATTAAACAGGCAAGCCTGTTCCGAAAGTTAAGCATCAAAAAGGAAACCCGATCATGAAAACACCTCGCCGAATCCTCTCTCTGCTGATGGTCCTGTCTCTCCTTCTTGGCCTTGGTGCCTGCGGAGGAAATACCCCGGCAGGGTCTGAAGGGACCCCTTCGCAGACCGAAGCCGCCCCCAGCCAGTCCCAGCCGCAGTCAGCAGACAGCACTGCTGCTTCCTCCGAAGCGCAAACCACTTCAGCCCCTGCCTCTTCCGAAGCGACGACCGCGGAAGTCACCTCTTCCGCCACCGAGCCGGCGTCCGCACAGGAATCAGCCTCCTCCGGTGAACCGTCCGGAGAAGTCTCCGCGCTTGAGCCGGGTTACTACCCCCTGTACAACATGCCCACTCTGGGCGGTCCCGATGCCGTTGCGAAAGCAGCCTCCTACGGGGTGTATTACTTCTTTGTCATTGAAGAAGGTGGAAAAGGCTTTTTCTACGCCGCAGGCCAGGAATCCGAGATCAGCTGGGATGAGACCGGCATCACGGTAGGCGGCAGCCGCGGCAGATATGAAGCGGAAGGCGGCGTTCTCACGCTCTACAACAACAATGAGCCTTACATGATCTTTATCTACAGTGACGATCCGGCGCCGGAGCGCGGCGAGACCCTGAAAGCGCTGATCGGTCTGACCCGCACTGATGAGATCACCCTGAAGGATGAAACGCTCGCCGATACCGAGGTGTATACGGTCACCGCAAAGGAGATCGTCCTGCCGGGCGATCCCCGTGATCCTTATTCCGTGGCGCTGACGCTGACCAACAAGCTCGCGGACGACGTTCTTGATTTCGCCTTCAGCCACGTTGTGATCAACGGCATCAGCGTTCCCGCAGACAGCACGTTCTCCGTTGCCGCAGGCAAGACCGAAGAGTTTATGCTTCCGATCTCGCTTGACGACATGAAGCATGCCGGCGTCGGCGATCCGACCAGGATCGACCTGAATGTGCGCGTCACCACCCAGAGCGATTCGTCCGAGCAATTCCTCGGCTATCTGCCCCTCTTCCCGCTGGGCGAAGACAAGGCGGAAGAGGTCGTTCACGAGGACAGGGAGACCCATCAGGTCCTTGAAGACAACAAGAGCGTCAGGCTGGTGTATACCGGGATCAGAGACTGGCCGGAGATCGGCTATGCCTTTGTGACCTTCTGGGTAGAGAACAAGACCGATCAGACCGCCCAGGCCATGCTGATCATCTCTGCCTTAAATGAGACGGAAGCGCATATTACCGGCTCAGCCTTTATTGCCCCGGAATCCTCGGGGATCCTGGAAGGCGTGATGAGCTATGAAAGCCTAAGCGGCCTGAATCCTTACGAGATCACGAACATCGAACTCACCTTCAAACTCGCTGAGGATTCTGAAGCCCAGAAGACCATTACAAGCGGCGATTACAGCTTTGAACCGTAAATACCTATGATCTGCCGGTTTCCGCCGGCAGCAAAAGAGAGGGGAAGTCAGCCGGCTTCCCCTCTCTTTTCTTTTTCCTTCTTATTTCGTTTCTGCCAGGTATTCGATCATCGCATGGGCCGCTACATTGCCTTCGCCCACGGCTTTTGTGATCTGATACGGCCTTCCGGTGCAGTCACCGGCGGCAAATACTCCGGGAATATTGGTCTTCTGCATACGGTCCACCGTGATATGCGGTCCTTCTGTGGCAAGCCCCGGCACCAGTGTCCCCGGCGCAACCGCATTCCGCAGGATAAACACCCCGTCTACCGGGATCGTTTCCCCCTGATGCAATTCGATCTCTTCCACCTTCATTCCGCCTTTTATCCCTTTGATGGGGCCGATCTTCTCTACATTCGGCCGGTCCACTCTGCAGTCCCTGTAGCCGGCAGACAGATACACCTTCTCCGCAAGATCTGCCAGATAGTCCACCTCACGCTCATAGCGCTCCGCGCCGCAGAAGACGGCAATGGTCTTCCCCTTATACAGGAAGCCATCGCAGGTCGCACAGTAGCTCACGCCCCGGCCGAGCAGTTCCTCTTCGCCCTCATAACTTTTCGCCGTCATCACGCCGGTCGCAAGCAGCAGGGTCTTTGTTTCGTACACCTCATTGTCCGCAAGGACCATCAGCCGGTCGTCCATCGGCATCACGTTTGTGACCTTTTTGTCCGTAATCTCCAGCTCCATCTCCTTCATATGTGCGTCAAAGCGGGCGTTCAGATCCGCGCCGGAGATGAGCCCCAGCCCCGGATAATTTGCGATCTTCTCGCTTTTTTCGACCTTATCGCTGTAGTTTTTCGCCCCAAACCAGACAAAGCTTTTCTGGTACAGTTTCAGATTGATCGCGGTCGAAAGCCCCGCAGGGCCCGTCCCGATGATCACCGCATCGTACACTCATGCCTCCTTATCCTGCGGATCTGCGTCCGCATCACAGTTTTTTATTCCACCAGTTCGATTCTGCCTTCCACATGGGCATCCAGGCCTTCGTGGGTGGCAAAGAATTCTTCAATGATATTGTTCACGGAAGTGGCGACCACGCGCGGCCGCATGTTCTTCTTGACGTCCTCAAGCGGCACGCCCAGAAATTCGTCAAAATTCTTGTAATGATAGTTCTGCACGGCCACTTTCAGGCGCATATCCGGCGTAACGGGCTCGCCGTGGAAGGTCAGCTCCTCAAGCGCCCTTGTGGTCTTGTTGTAGCGGATATGCACGCCCTGCGAGAACTGATAGAACTCCGTCTCGCCCTTCCAGGCATCGTCCCTCATCAGGTGCTTCACGATCTGCGTAAATTGCTCGCCGGTCACTTCCACCATCCACAGATTGTCGTCAAACGGCGTGTTTTCCACCATATCCTGGTATTCGATCACGGGTCCGAGCTCCTTCTTGCGGATGCTGCCGGAGCCCATCATCATGATGTCAAAGCTGCTCTCCCACTGCAGGGCATCCGCGTAGAGGTTGCCCATCTCGGTCTCCTGCTCGCGGCTCGGATGCGTGAGTCTGCGTGCCCAGCGGGTCACGACCCGTTTATATTTCTTATCGGTCTGCGTGCGGTAGCTGTCCAGCAATTCCTCGAGCGCCTCGTCCTTCGGCGCGGTCTGCTCATTGATCTTCGGACATTTCCACGCGAATCTGACGATCTTTCTCTGTTCCTTGTCGTACTGCAGGTCGATCTGCCCGATGATCCCGGTCCCGGTGCCGGCCTGCACGATGGAAACACCGTTCACCACCTCCGGCGCATCCATGAAGGTATGGCTGTGTCCGCCGATGATCATGTCCACGCCCCAGTCAGGATCCAGCAGCGCTGCCAGCTCGCGGTCCTTTTCCAGGCCGATATGGGTGAGCAGGATGGTCATATCCGTCTTCACGGTACGGTAGTTGTCGCAGATGATGCCGACCTCCTTGGCCGCCTGTTTGATGTCCACGAAGGTCCCGATGATCTTCTCCTGCCTGGTGGACGCCAGGACCTCTTCCGTGAGGATGCCGATAAAGAGGATGCGCAGTCCCCCGATCTCCACGTTCAGGTACGGCCTGAACAGCCTCGCGCTGTTCATGGTCACGAACATGTTCGCGTTGATGATGGGAAAGCGCGCGCATTTTTCCAGGAAAAGCAGGTGCGCGAGGCCGTAGTCCACCTCGTGGTTGCCGATCGTCGCCACGTCCGGCCGCAGGCTGTTCATCAGGTCGATGGTCGAAAGTCCTTCATATTCCCGGTCGATGATCGAGCCGCGGAACATATCTCCGGCCACCACATAGAGGACGTTTTCTTTCTCCTTGCGGATCATGTTGATATAGCCGGAGAGGCGGACAAGACCGCCGGTCTCACTATCGCCCTCCTGCTTCGGCAGAAAGTCTCCGTGCAGATCATTTGAATGCAGGATCGTCAGTTTGGTAATTGAATCTTCCATAGGGCTCTCCTTTTTCCGTCGGAACTTCTTCTCTATTGTAAAGGTACCAAAATCAGCGGAGGAAAGCAAGTCTTTTGCAGGATCCGGTCTCCTGCTTTTTCCGGGAATTTAATAATTCACCGGATTGTATTTTCCTTCCCTGTAGTGCTATACTCTTTTTGTAACAATGCAAAGGAGGCGTTTTGCGCCATGCTGCGTCTGCTGATCATCCTCATCGTCGTCTTTATTTTTGCCATCCCTCTGGGCCTTCCTGCCATGCTGCTGTTGTGGCTGGTCGGGCTTATTTCTCCTGCCGCGCAGGCGGACTGGGCGCTCAGCTATCTGCGCGTTCTCACGGCCATCGTGATCTTTCTCTCCGGCGTCAGGCTGACCGTTTACGGCAAAGAAAACATCCCGCAGAAAGGTGCCTGCCTCTTTGTCGGCAATCACCGCAGCTTTTACGATATCTTCATCCAGCTTCAGCTCATCCGCCGCACCTGCGGCATCGTTTCCAAAATGGAATGGGGCAAGTTCCCCATCCTGAACGTCTTTATGAAATTTATCCACTGCACCTTCCTGGACAGAAAGAGCCTGCGCTCCGGCCTGGCCGTCAATAAAAAGGTGGAAGAAGAGCTGCGGGCAGGGAACGCCTACTGGATCTATCCCGAGGGAACAAGGGGCCATCTGAACGGTCTGCTGCCCTTCCATGAAGGCAGCTTCAGGAGCGCTTTTTCCACGGAATCTCCCATCGTTCCGGTGACCTTCGTGCATACGGATGATATTTTCGAAAAGCATCTTCCCTTCGTGAAGGCGGCCGATGTGACGGTCGTTTTCGGCAAACCGGTCCCGACAAAAGGCCTCTCCCGGCAGGAGCACAAGGCCGTCTCCGCCGCCGTCCGCGAGGAGATCGAGAAGACCTATTTTCAGTACGCCTGAGCTCACTTTTTGTTTCTTATCTTTAGGAAACTATTTGAATTATTTTGCGGCAGCCCCTTGATTTTTCGGGGGCTGCCGTATACAATACACATGTCAACCAAATACAGATGAATCTGCCAGTATAAGTTTGGAAGGAATGGCCCAAACGTTTCTACCGCACGCCGAAGATGCGACTATTGGTAAGCTCTAGCAATTCCCCAAAGCAGGCAGATCCTATCGGTCCGCCGGCTTTTTTGATTCATCTGCTCTTTCCCCTGATCAACACTCAAAACAAGGAGGCTCCATGGAAGCTCTCGAGCAAAAGATCCTGACCGAAGGGCAGGTCCTTCCCGGCAATATCCTCAAAGTCGGTTCCTTTCTGAACCAGCAGATCGATACGCCTTTTACGCTGGAGCTGGGCAAGGAGATCGCCAACCGCTTCCGCACAGACGGCGTCACCAAGATCCTGACCATCGAATCGTCCGGGATCGCACTTTCCTTTGCCGCTGCGGTCTATCTTGGCGTGCCCATCGTGTTTGCCAAGAAGAGTGAAGCCGCGAATGTCTCCGGCCGCGTGCTCACCGCCCCCATCCACTCCTATACCCACGGCAATGATTATACCGCCGTCCTGCCCGCCGATTACCTGGACAGCCGCGACAAAGTCCTGCTGGTCGATGATTTTCTTGCGACCGGCGAAGCCCTGAACGGCCTGCTGGCGCTTGCCGCGCAGGCGGGAGCCGAGGTCGTCGGCTGCGCCATCGCCATTGAAAAAGGCTTCCAGAAGGGCGGCGATGCCCTCCGCGAAAAGGGCGTGCGTGTGGAATCGCTTGCCATCATCGAATCCATGGGACCGGATTCGCTCACCTTCCGCCGTTAAATTACGGATGTAATTTTATTACATAATCCATCCATTTCAGGAGGAAAAACATGAAAAAACTTATTTCAGTTCTGCTCTCGCTTGCCATGATCCTCGCTCTGGCCGCCTGCGGCAGCAACACCGACACCTCTAGCAAGGCGCCGGAAGGAACCACCAAGGCTGCGGATACTACCACCAAGGCCGCGGATCAGACCACTCAGGCTGTCCCCAGCGCGCTTGACGACTTCAAGATGGGCTTCATCTTCCTGCACGATCCGGCCTCCTCGACCTATGACAACAACTTCTACCAGGCCGCTCTGGCCGTGCAGAAGGAACTCGGTCTGAAGGATGACCAGTTCATCTTCAAATGGAACGTTCCGGAAGGCCCCGAATGCCAGGATACCGCTGAGGAAATGGCTGACGCCGGCTGCAAGGTCGTCTTCGCCGACTCCTTCGGCCATGAGACCTACATGATCGAAGCCGCGAAGAACTATCCGAACGTGCAGTTCTGCCACGCCACCGGCACCCAGTCCCGCACCGTGAACGTTGCCAACTACCACAACGCGTTCGCCTCCATCTATGAAGGCCGCTACCTTGCCGGCATCGCCGCAGGCATGAAGCTTGCCGAGCTGGTCAAGGAAGGCAAGACCCCGAAGGTCGGCTACGTCGGCGCCTATCCCTACGCAGAAGTCGTATCCGGCTTCACCTCCTTCTTCCTGGGCGTGCGCTCCATCGTTCCGGAAGCCACCATGGACGTTGTCTATACCAACAGCTGGTTCGATATCGCTCTTGAAAAAGAAGCCGCTCTGAAGCTGATCAATGACGGCTGCGTCCTGCTGTCCCAGCATGCCGACTCCGAAGGCGCTCCCAAGGCCTGCGAAGAAAAGGGCATCCCGAACGTTGCCTACAACGTGTCCACCATCAACCTCGGCCCGAACACCGCTCTGATCTCCTCCAAGATCAACTGGGC
>CADCPP010000168.1 GCA_902803355.1 uncultured Lachnospiraceae bacterium
GATATCGACGGTCTTGCGCGCGCCGACCAGGCTCTGGAACTGCGTGAGCACGAAGATGAGGACGAACAGCATCAGAGCGCAGGCGCAAGCCCTGCCCATGCGGCCGTTCGTGAAGGCCAGCTCGTAGATATAGGAGACGATCAGCTTCGTGGAGCCGAGCGGGCCGCCGTCGGGAGTCATCACGTTGAATTCCGCGAAGACCTTGAAGCTGTTGATGATGCCCATCATGATGACAAAGGAGGTGATCGGCCGAAGCAGCGGGAATTTCACCTTCCAGAACAGCTGCCATTCACTGGCGCCGTCCAGCTTTGCCGCCTCCGTATAGGAATCCGGGATGTTCTGCAGTCCCGACAGGAAGAGGATGATGTTGTAGCCAACGCCCTTCCACAGGGAGAACAGCAGGATCGACCAGAGCGCCGTGCTTTCATGGTACAGCCACTGGCTTTCGGGAAGTCCAAGCCAGCCCAGGATCTGGTTGAAGGGGCCGACGGTCGGATCATAGAACCAGATCCAGATCAGGCTGGAAGCGACCATGGGCACCACGACCGGCGCAAAGAAGGACGAGCGGAAGAACTTCTTCAGCGGGAGGCTCTTGTCCAGCAGCACCGCAAGGAAAAGGGCGATGGACGTATCCAGCGTCAGCTTCATGACGGAATACTTGACCGTATTCAGCAGGCTCTTCCAGAAATCTTCGGTACCAAGGAGCTTTGTGTAATTGTCGAACTTGATGAACTCCATGGTCCTGGTCTTTAAGTTGAAGTTCGTGAAACTCAGCTCGACCACATCGATGACCGGAATGATGAAGGTGAAGACCATGAATCCGATCGTCGGGAGAATGAAGAGAAGGCCGATCAGGACTTCATTGGTCTGGTATTCCCTGCCGAAGATCTTGACTTTGTTGCGTTTTGTGCGCCCCGTTTTCTGCGCACCCGTCTCAGTGCTCATAAGCGTCTCCTTTTCAGGACCCGGATCACATCCGGTACATATTGCAGGGTCACGCTGCCCTCCGGCAGCAAATATGGATTTCCGTCCGCGACTGCGCAGACGTTATCGTTCAAATGGTCAAGGCGCAGGCTGTCCTTTTCTGTCAGCAGAAGCTGGCCGCCGGTCCTAAAGCAGCTTATTCCGGCATCGTCATCTTCCATGCTCACCACCGGATTCGGGCCAAGGTACACTGCCGCCTTAAACTCAGAACCGGGCGTAAAGCAAAGAATGCCGGTATAGGCTCTGCCGTAGAAATTGTCCGGTTCAACCGGTGAGACGACCATCTGCGCCGCGCGGTAGGGCGGCGCGGCAAGCGCTCTGCCGTTTAAACTCATGGAAGAAGGTCCCCGGAAAAGATCTTTTACCGGTGCCTCTTCCGTCAGCCTGCCGAAGGCGGCAAGCTCTCTTCCCGAAAAGGTCCTGGTCTCTCCCTCGGCAGAGGTCCCGAGGAAGGTATTGCCGATCACGATGTCATTGAAGCCGTAGGCGATGTGCCTTCCCTGCACGTTCCGGGCCTCGACCGCGCCGAGGCTGATCTCTGCAAGCGAATCAGGGTCCGGGAGCTCTTCCGCGCCGAAGCTGACGATGGGACCGACATTGGCCGTTCCCGCGCCGATGCCGAGAAGCGGCACCTTGCTGCCTTCAGCGATCAGACACTCCGCCGCGTAGGCTGCGGCGCCGTCGCCGCCCACCGTGACCAGCAGGTCCGGTCCTGCCGAAAGCAGAGCCCTTACTGCGGCATTCAGCCGGGGCACATAGCCTTCTGCCTCTTCCGGAAAGATGCAGCGGGGAAGCTGCTCGCCTCCGAAGCCCGCCGCAGCGAGAAGCTCATGAGCGCTCCAGGCTCCGGCGATCTTCTGCAGCACCGCGGCGGCTTTTCCTCCGCCTCCGGCTTTCAGATTGGCAAGAACTGCGATCTTCATGGCTCGATCATGATCTTGAAGGCTTCACCGCGCGCCAGCATCTCCATCGCTTCCTGTCCCTTTTCCAGAGGAAGGCGGTGGGTGATCAGTGCCTCATAGCGAGCCGGATTTTTGCGGATCATGAAAAAGGCCTCATGGAAAGCCGGAAGGGCGTAGCCGCTGCAGCCCATGATCTGCACAAAGCGGTAGTGCAGTGCCTTTGCCGGGATCTGCAGCACGGTATCGGAAGGAAGGCCGGCAAACACATGGACCTTGCCGCCGCTTTTCACTTTTCCGACTGCTTCTTCGATCAGCGCCGGCACATTGACCGCGACCAGGATCTTGTCAAAGGAAGCCGCCGCGTACAAGGCTTCGGTCGTATCGACCGGGATCCCCCATTCGCGCAGTTTTTCCTGCCGCTTCGGATTGATCTCGCCTACGCGCACATCCACGCCTTTTTCCAGCAGCGTCATGGCCGCGAGCGTCCCCATGGGGCCGCCGCCGACGATCAGGACCTTATCATCTTTTCTGATCTGCAGCTGGTTTAACGCCGTCAGCACGCAGGCAAGCGGTTCTGTCAGGGCATAAACATAGTCCGGACCGTCCAGTTTGATCACGCCGCGCTCCACGAAGGAAAGCGGAACTTCGACCGTTTCGCAGAACGCTCCGGTCTCGACATAATCCTTATTTTCGCACAGTTCCGGCACGCCCGAGCGGCACATTTCGCACTCGCCGCACTCCCCATAGGGTGCAACGACCACGTAGTCGCCGGGCTTGTATCCGCTCTCTTCAGGCGCCTTCTCGATCTGTCCGTAAAATTCGTGGCCCAATATCGTCGGAGGCTTGAAATAGGGATGCCCCTGCTTCCAGGTCTTCAGGTCCGTGCCGCAGACCGTGCAGCCGAGCACCCTGACGAGAAACGGGCCGTCCGGCTTCTCGATCTCCTGCACTTCCATTTGCTGCAGGCCGGTATACATCAGTGCTTTCATTGTATAATCTCTCTCCTTAGCCGATTATAGAGCTCTCGGGCTGTCACGCTGTCCGTGATCAGTATCCGGAAATATCCCGCACGTGCAGCGGCAAGGATCGCACCCGCTTTCTGCACGCCGCCTGATAAGCAGATCGTTTTGGGAACGGTTTTCAGCTTCTCCAGCGGAAAGGCATTGATCACATAGCTTTCATCCGGCGGCAGCAGACTTCCGTCTTCAAAATAGTACTGCGAAAGGATCTCCCCTGCCGCTCCGGCACTCACGATATGCTCTCTGCTGGATTCCGTCACCTCCTCGTCAAAGGTCCTGAAGACCGAATCCACGGCTCCCAGACCAAATACGGCTGCATCCAGGCCGTCCCAGCATTCCCGCAGGGTACGGAGCCGCTTGTTTTCAAATGCCGTAAGCGGCATGTTTTTTTCCCGGTAAGCCGGCAGATTGGTGAAAAAGCTGTCGCCGCGCAGCTTGTCTGC
>CADCPP010000169.1 GCA_902803355.1 uncultured Lachnospiraceae bacterium
GGCCATGTGGAAGCCGAGCACGTGAGCTTTGGCTATGTGCCGGGCAAGACCATCCTGCACGATCTTAACCTGGAAGCAAAGCCTGGGCAGACCATCGCTATCGTGGGGCCTACCGGCGCCGGAAAGACCACCATGATCAACCTGCTTATGCGCTTCTATGATCCGGACAGCGGACAGATCCGCGTGGACGGGAAGGAGCAGCGGCAATATACCATGGAGAGCCTGCGCCGCGCCTATGCGATGGTGCTGCAGGATACCTGGGTCTTTAACGGGACCATCTTCGACAACATCGCCTACGGCAAGGAAAATGCCACCATGGACGAGGTGGTCGCCGCCGCAAAAGCCGCCCGCATCCACAACACCATCATGCGGCTGCCAAGCGGCTACAATACCGTTATTTCCGAGGACGGCGGCAACATCTCCAAAGGGCAGAAGCAGCTGCTCACCATCGCCCGCGCCATGCTCTACGAGAACAATATGCTGATCCTGGACGAAGCCACCTCCAATGTGGATACGAATACCGAGCGGCAGGTGCAGAGGGCCATCCGCAGCCTCATGAAAGGCAAGACGAGCTTCGTGATCGCGCACCGCTTAAGCACCATCCAGAACGCAGACCGCATTCTTGTCGTGGACAACGGCGACGTGGTGGAACAGGGCACCCACGATGAGCTCATGGCCATGAAGGGCTTTTACTACCAGCTCTACGCCAGCCAGTTCGCGTAAGCTCTTCCGGAAACTATTCGCACAAAAAAACAGGGGATGGTTCTGCACCGTCCCCTGTCTTTCTATGTTTTCCGGCTTATTTCTCAGGCGCCGCAGCGCTCACCAGCGCGCGGAAAAGGGCCTGCTCCTCATCATTGTTTACCATGCCCTCGGGGTGCCACTGGACGGCAAGGACAAAGCGCTCGCCGGGTAGTTCCATGGCTTCGATGCATCCGTCATCGCTCGCTCTGCCGGTCACAGTCCAGCCCGGGGCGGGCGTTCTTACAGCCTGATGATGGAAAGAATTAGTCCTCACCTTTGTGCTGCCCATGATCTGCGCGACGCGGCTTCCGGCAGCAAGCTCCACATCATGCGAGGGAATGTCCCGCTGAAACATGGTCAGGCGGTGCTCCGCGAAGCCTTCGCTTTTCAGGTCCTGAATGACCTTCCCGCCCCGCACCGCGTTCACAAGCTGCATGCCCCGGCAGATGCAAAGGAGCGGCAGATCGGTTTCGTCCAACACATAGTCTGCCAGCACGGCCTCCGCTTTGTCCCTGCGCACATCGATGGGCCCCACGCCGCTGATGATCCGCTCTCCGAACATGGCCGGGTCGATATCTGCCCCGCCGGACAGGATCACGCCGTCCAGACGCTTTACCGCTTCCCTCATCAGCTCCGGATCTTCAAAGGAAGGCAGAATAACGGGAATGCCGCCCGCGCGCTCCACTGCGTTGGTATAGGCTTCGCCAAGGAAGTGGAACTGCTGCGGCAGATGCGTAAAGTTTGCCGATTTTTCGATGCATTTGATGGAACAGCTGATGCCAATAAGTGGTCTCATGATGACAATTCTCCTCATTAGTTCGTTTAAATTTTTCTTAAACTACCTGAAACAGGAAAAATTTCAGATAGTCCGTCTCCGGAACGCCCCAGAGGATGGGATGATCCGGCGCCTGCTTGCGGCCTTCGATCTGACGGAGCGAGACGCCTGCCTCCGCAGCGGCTTCTGCCAGCATGGCCTTGAAATGCTCCTCATCGGCAAAGTGGCTGCAGCTGCAGGTGGCAAGATACCCTCCGCGCGGCAGAAGGTGCATAGCCCGTTTGTTGATCTCCTTGTAGCCGCGCAGGGCGTTGCTCACCGTTTTCCGGCTCTTGGTAAAAGCCGGCGGGTCAAGGATGATGAAGTCATACGGGCTCCCCTCTTCCTCAAGCCTCGGCAGTAGATCGAACACGTCCGCGACAATGAAATCCATGCGGTCCGCCATGCCGTTTAAGGCCGCGTTTTCCCTGGCCATCTCGATGGCGGAAGCGGAAACGTCTACCGCCGTCGCGTGCTCCGCCCCGCCTGCCACGGCGTTCAGGGCAAAGCTGCCGGTATGGGTAAAGCAGTCCAGCACCCGGTGGCCCCGCGCAAGGCGCGCGACTTCCCTGCGGTTATATTTCTGATCGAGGAAAAAGCCGGTCTTCTGGCCGTTTTCCACATCCACCTTGTAGCGGATGCCGTTTTCCCTGATCTCCGTGATCACGCTCTCCGGCGCCTTTTCCCCGGGCAGGACATACCAGCCCTTGTTCTCCTCCAGGCCTTCGTGAGCGCGCAGACCCACGTCGTTTCGTTCAAAAATGCCGCTGATCTCCTGGCCGTCCTCACGCAGGATCTGCACCAGCAGAGGAAACAGCAGGTCTTTGCGCTTCTCCATGCCAAGACTTAAGGTCTGCGTGACCAGGATGTCGTTGTAGCGGTCCACAGTCAGGCCCGGGAACTGGTCTGCCTCGCCGAAAATGACGCGGCAGGCGGAAAGATCATCCCGCATGACGGTCTTCCGGTAGTTCCAGGCATAGGAAAGCCGGCGGCGCCAGAAGGCCTCGTCGAAGGTATCGTTCGCGTTGCGTGAGATCAGGCGGATGCGGATCTTCGAGCTTGCACTGATAAAGCCGGTGCCGAGGTACTTGCCTTTCAGGCTCACCACGTCCACGAGGCCCCCGTTTTCCGGCTCGCCTTCTGCGTTCAGAAGCTCCGCGTCATACACCCAGGGGTGGCCGGCGGCAAGGGCCGCCTCCGCTTTTTTTGTCACTGTGATCTTCGGGAAACTGCGTGATTGTTTCATTTATTCTCCTGTACTGTTCTGCGATTCCTTGCCAATTTCAAAAAGCTCATCCGGCGCTTCACACCGCCTTCCCATACCTCATTTGCCTTTTCAGGGCAGCTTCTCCGGAGGGGAAGGCAAAGGGAATATCTATTCAAAGTGCCGCATCACCATCTTGAAGGCGATCTTCATGCCTTCTTTCAAGGACGGAATGCTCAGCCATTCCTCGCGGGTATGCTCTCCGCCCCCGATATACAGGCCGAAGGTCACCGCCGGGATGCCTAAAGAAAGCGGAATGTTCGCGTCTGTCGAGCCGGGGCGCTTCAGGATCTCTCCGTCCTTCACGACTTCCCGGATGGCTTCTTCCGCCCGCGCGATCAGCCGCGCTCTGGCCTCTTCATCGACATCGCCGCCGCAGGGCCGCTCGCCCACGCATTCCAGCTCGAACTGCGCCCTCTTGCTCTTTACGCTTTCCAGCGCGTCCATGAACTGCCGGCGCATCTGTGCAAGGTGCTCCCTGTCGTTCGAGCGGTATTCATAGAGCATCTCCGCATTCTGCGCGATGGTATTGACCGAGGTCCCGCCGGAAACGGTGCCCACATTGAAGGTGGTCCAGACGCCTTCCTTCTTCGGCACCTCCTGCGTATTCAGCTTCAGGATGAGCCCGGCCAGCTCCACGATCGCGTTCGGATTGCCGAAGGCGGCGTAGCTGTGCCCGCCCACAGTCTTTGCCTTCACCAGCCAGCGCTCGGAGCCGACCGCCTGGCTGATAATGCCGAAATTATACGGGCCGTCAAAGGAGATGTGCTCCTTCGTGCGGTCCCCGAAATCCTTCATGATCTGCCGGATGCCCTTTAAGTTCCCCAGCCCCTCTTCACAGCTGTTCAGCACGAAGATGACCGGTTCCTTCGGCTGCAGGCCCTTCTCCATGATATATTTCAGCAGCATCAGGATGCCGACGACGTTCGCGGTATCATCGCCCACGCCGGGCGCCCGCAGGATGTCGCCGTCCTGCACCACCGGCAGCGGCACGACATCCGGCTGCACGATATCCGTATGCGCGGTATAGATGGTGATATTTTTATCCTCCGGCCTGGCAAAGGGCACGATCACGTTCTTCGCCTCGTCGGCATAGGCGTTGTCAATGCCGATCCCCTTCAGCCAGTTCAGCAGAAATTTCACGCGTCTGCCCTCATCGTGGGACGGCGCCGGAATCGCCGCGAGGGTCTTTAACAGTTCCAGCTGTTCTTCAAAATGGGTTTCAATCCACTTGTTCATCATGTCTCCTCCAAAGCTCACGAAGCATCTGCGCTCTCATTTTATCGCGGAGCAAAGGATTTGACAACCGTTTTCCGCCGGGTGCATCGCTCA
>CADCPP010000170.1 GCA_902803355.1 uncultured Lachnospiraceae bacterium
ATCGTTGTTATTGTCATATTTATCCATTTTATTATGTCCTTTCTGTATCACTTCTGTGCTCAGCAACGCTCGGCGATTTGGCCGGACGGTCAGTGCAGGCTCTTCGGCAGGCCTTTTGGCCGGACGGTCAGTGGCACATGCGGCAGTAAGCCGCCGAAGCCGGACGAAAATCGTGGTTTCCTTGTCCACGATTTTCGCCGAGTGCGGAGCGAGAATGCATCAGGCATTCTCGTGACTCACGAGGTTGCCGAAGCGGAAGCGGTTTATGCCGCATCTCGTGCCACTCCGTTCGGACAGTCTGCCTGCCGGGGAGCCTGCACGGAACGTCCGCCGAAACGACTATTTCGGTTCCTTTCCCAGACGAAAGATATTCTGCATCTCTGCTGTCAGGCTCGGATTTCCGCTGCGGTCGGGCATCTCCTCCCGCGTCATCCAGTGGCCTTCCTTCAGCTCCGTTGGGTCCACGTGCACGGTCTCGTCATCGCCGTCCAGATCGCAGAAGAAGCCAAACAGCAGCGTATCCGTGAACGACCAGGGCTGGCTCTTGTAGAAGCGCAGGTTCTTCACCTTCAGGCCGGTCTCTTCAAAGACTTCGCGGTGCACGCATTCCTCAATGGTCTCGCCGATCTCCGCAAAGCCCGCGATGCAGGCCATGCCCTTGCTGGGACGGTCGGAATAGGTCGTGACCAGGATCTTGTCCTTGTGCAGGACCGCCACGATGACTGCCGGGTTGAGGCGCGGATAGTTTACGCGTCCGCACTTCGGGCAGACAAAGGCGCGCTCCCAGCTGCTGGGCTCCAGCTTCGTGCCGCAGGCACCGCAGAAGTGCTGCGTCTCCATCCAGCGGATGAGCTGCAGGCCAGTGACTGCCGCAAAGGACAGATAGCGCGGTTCCTTTTCCCTGAATTCCGCAAGCTTCGCATAGCGAAAGCCCTCCGGCTCCTGCCCGCTCTCACCGAAGAAATACGCCGTATCATCAATCAGAAAGCCAAAGTTCAGCGGCATTTCTCCCACTTCGGAGACCGCGGGAAAGCGAAATCCCTCTTCCGTTTCCCGGATGAGCACTTCCTTTCCGCTTCTTGAGATCAGCACGGCATCACCTAGGCGGGGCGCTCTTCTGTGCGCGAAGGCATTATCATAAACGTGCGGGGCAATATCCTGGATCATAGCCGTAAATCTTCCTTTCTTCAGCGCTTAGATGGTAATGCGCGGCGCGGCAAAAGTCAAGTTTCTCTTTCATTTTCAGCCCCCGCATGGTAAAATGAGCAAAGAAAGAAAACGGCCCCGGAAGGGGCTGATCGCGGAGGATAATATGAAACTTGCCAATGCTTTATCGGAGCGCGCTGATGTCCAGACACGCTTGAATCAGGTCGCCGTCCGCCTGAATAACAATGCCAAGGTCCAGGAAGGGCAGAAGCCTGCGGAGGATCCCGCTTCGCTCCTTAAAGAGCTCGACGAGCTCCTTGGTCGCTTTGAGCAGCTTGCGGCCGCCATCAACCTGACCAACAGCAAGACTTTTTCAGATGGTCTCACTCTCACGGAGCTCCTGGCCAGGCGCGATGCCTTAAAGCAGCGTCTGTCCGTTATGCGGAGCTTTCTGGATAACGCAAGCTCCACCGTGGATCGTTATTCGCGCAGCGAGATCGTTGTGCAGAGCACGGTGTCGGTCGCAAAGCTCCAGAAGCAGGTAGATCAGTATGCCAAGCAGCTGCGCGAGCTGGATGAGAAGATCCAGGAGCTGAACTGGACGACGGAACTCATGGAATAAACAATGCAGCAGGTAGCTGCCGGAGCGGGCGTGATCTCAGCGGTTGAGAATGAGCCGCACCTGGAGAAACGCGGGGCGCGTTTCAAATCTTAGCGTGACGCCCGGTATATTGACAAGCGCACGCATCATCGCGCACGTTTACTACCGTATCGCCGGCCGGCAGCGAGGGAGGGCTCGGGGAAACTATAGCGCAGACAGGCGCAGCAGATGCCGACGGCTGTCTGCAAAGCTGTGCGGAGGAGCATCATGCAAAAAACAGACGCACTTTACCGGCAGTATGTGCAGATCCTGAAAGAGGAGCTGCGGCCTGCCATGGGCTGCACGGAGCCCGTCGCGATCGCCTATGCCGCCGCAAAGGCAAGGGCTGTTCTCGGCATGCTTCCGGAAAGACTGCTGGTCGAGGTAAGCGGCAATATCATCAAAAACGTCAAGAGCGTTTTCGTCCCGCACACCGGAGGGCTCCGCGGGATCCCGGCCGCCGCAGCTGCCGGTGCGGCAGCGGGCGATCCGGATGCCGAGCTGGAGGTTCTCTCTCAGGTGAGCGAAGAAGAGATCAGGACGATCAAGGCCTATCTGGAGAGGACTGCCATCGAAGTGCGGCACGTGGAAAGCGGCCATATTTTCGACATCATGGTCACCGCCTTCTCCGGCAAAGAAAGCAGCTTTGTGCGGATCGCGGACCATCATACCAATGTGATCTGCATCAAAAAGAACGGAGAAGTCCTGCTCGAAAAAGAGAGCGCGGCAGACCCTGACGAGGGCCTCACGGACCGCAGCTGTCTGAGCATTGAAGGCATTGTGGAGTTTGCCGAGTGCGTGGATCTTGATGATGTGCGGGACGTACTGGAGCAGCAGATCGCCTTTAACATGGCCATCGCAGAGGAAGGGCTTCGCGGGGATTACGGGGCGAGGATCGGCCGGACCGTGCTGCGCGGCCGTGAACATGATCTCAACTATAAAATGAGAGCCTATGCCGCCGCGGCAAGCGATGCGCGCATGAACGGCTGCGAGCTGCCGGTGGTCATCAATTCCGGCAGCGGGAATCAGGGGATCACGGCCAGCGTGCCGGTCATCGTCTATGCGCGGGAAAACGGAAAAAGCCAGAACGAGCTTCTCCGGGCGCTGTGCGTCTCCAATCTGGTGACCACGCATCTCAAGACCGGCATCGGCCGGCTTTCCGCCTACTGCGGCGTGGTGAGCGCGGGCTGCGGCGCAGGCGCCGGCATCGCCTACCTTAAGGGCGGCCGCTTCGATATGATCGCGCATACCGTGGTCAACGCGCTTGCGGTGGACTCCGGGATCATCTGCGACGGAGCCAAAGCCAGCTGCGCGGCCAAGATCGCCTCAGCGGTGGACGCGGGTCTGCTCGGTCTTGCCATGGTCGAGGACGGCAATCAGTTCTTCGGCGGAGACGGCATCGTGAAGCGGGGCGTGGAAAACACCATCGCCAGCGTGAGCCACCTCGCCCGCGTGGGCATGGAGCAGACCGACAAAGAGATCCTGCATCTGATGATGAACGAAACACTATGAAAAAAAGGCGGCACCGCCGCCTTTTTTTTCGTTCAAATATATCCGTTTATTTCCCCTTCTTATACTTCAGCCAGGCGATCAGGATCGCGATGGCGCCGCTCGGGATGATCATAAAGCTCGTGGAGCCGGTGAGCGAAGGCACCAGCATGAAGAGGATGCTCATGATGAGCAGAGGCCAGATGGCAGTCCCCATGTTCTTGCGGTAATACTTGTAGGCCATGGCACCGAAGAGGGCCGGCACGACCTGGTCGAAGGCCGGCTGCAGCACCGGATCCTGCAGGATGGGCTGCAGCGGGATGAGCAGGGCAACGCCTGCCGCAAGGACCAGAATGGTCACGAGCGATGAGGTCGCGATCGACAGGGTGGAGATGATCTCATTTTCCGCCGTGCCGCTCTTTGCCCCCACGATATCCCGCGCGTTGATCGCGCAGGGGATCTTCATGTTGATGAGATTGCCGGTGATGAAGGCAAGATAGGTCCCGCCGGCGCCGAGCATGGGCGTATAGACCAGAAACTCCGCGATGCAGCTCACAAAATAGACGATGCCGATCGACAGGAAGCCTCTCCCGACCGCCTTAAAGTCGGGCATGGCGCCGAGGTAGAGCCCCATTACGAAGGGCGCGCCGGTCAGCAGGATCAGGGTGATGATGCAGACGATGCGCCCGATCACATGCGTGCGGTTATTATATTGTTCAAAACGCGTCTGCTTTTCTTCCTCCGTAAGGATGATCTTCTTTTCTTCCATCAGGCACCTCCTTACAGCGCGGCGGCAATGGCTGCGGCAGCCATCCCGGCCAGCATGCTGGCGGCAAGGGCAAAGCCCTCGATCCACTCCGCTTTCTTCTTTTCTTCGATCCAGATGAACAGCGCCATGACGGCTGCGGAAACAGCGGCCACAAGAAGCGGCATGGCACTTCCCTTAAAGCTGAACAGGCCCTGTCCGGACACGAAGCCGCCGATGTAGCTGGCAATGTAGGCGGAAACCAGCCCGATGAACATGGCAGTCATGGCCGTATCGCCGAAGCCGCCTGCGGAGGCCGCCTTCGCGCCGCCGCTGCCCAGCTTCTTCAAGTACTTTTTATTGAAAAAGATGGAAAAGACCATGCCCCACATGATGCAGACCGCCATCAGGAAGGCGATGGTGACGAAGGCCTGCGGCGTCATTTCCGAGGCGGACAGGCCGGAAAGGCCGGCAGCTTCTGCCGCAGCCTCGGCCACCTGGGTCTCGTAGTGCAGGGCGCCGATCACGGAAAGCCGCAGCCAGGGCAGGGGCGTGCCGAGCGCGCCGGACAGCGCGATCACGCCGAGCAGGATGCCCAGGCTCGGCAGAACGGAAAAGGTGGCGCTGGCCGTGATCGTGCGCTTCATCTTCGTCTTATCCATGCCGATGGCAATGCCTGCCCTCCAGGCGCGGATCATGAAAAAGACCGAGACGCCGGCAACGAACAGTACGATCGCCCCGCAGATCAGATACATCGTGGGGCTGTTCAGAGTCGAAAGCATAGGACGGTCCTCCTTTCGGATGATAAGCAGATTATAGCGCAGGATCAGGGCGCGGTCAATTCAGTGTGCCCGCTGAATACAAAGATCCCGGAAGCAAAACAGAGGCGGGGACTTTCAGCTCCTTGCTCGCACAGATCTTTCTCAGCTCCGATAAAAGTCGCTTCGAAAGACATGTGCTCGCGTTCGCCGGTTCTTCCCCCAAAT